>NZ_LZPJ01000142.1:0-17561 GCF_001729365.1 Acinetobacter sp. YK3 | reverse complement strand
AATCCCCGTGACACGGCTCAATTGGCCCTGATCGGTAACGGTGTCAATTGCGGCTTGGCTGCCAATAAATTGTTTTAAGGGAATGGTGGCATTGGTCGATAAACAGATCAGCTCTGCCTTAAAGCCAGCATTTAATTCATGCTGACCATCAATACGTTGCAGGAAGACTTGGGAATTTAAATTTTGATTTGAAAACTGAATATGGATCGCACGCTTCTGTGCTGTGAGGCCTAAACTTTCCAGAGCCTTAAAAATATTGTTCAACATTTTTTATAGAACATTTCATTAAATTTGCCATATTTTACTCAAAAAAACGATTTAATGTCTATACAGTTCTGTCTATAGATGACAATAAATGTCACATTCTATTTATTTTTTTAAACTTCCCTGTTAACTACGCGATACGTCCTTATTAAAAAAAGTTAAAAAATAAACGCCTTGTTTTTCTTTAACTTAGCTTCAGATGATTTATTTTTCCAAGCGGATGGCTTTTGCATAATGTGTTGGGTTGAGCCTGATCACTAGTATGCTCACCACCACTACCATCGCCAAATGCCAGATCCAGCCGAGTGTATAGCCTCCCGTAAAACCGTGAAATACGGCAAGTAGCCACGGCGCAATCGCTGCAAGTAAGAAACCACCACCTTGCATCAAGGCAGAAAGCTGCCCTGCATGTGCTGGATCAGCCAGATGATCGAGTACCACAATCATCAGTAAAGCAAAACTGCCACCCAAGCCTGCCCCTAAAGTCACGACCCATAGATAAGGCAAATATTCAGGGATAAAAGCCAAGCCAGCAAATCCAAGCAATTGCATGAGTAAAGTTAAACCAATCCAGATCCGGCGGTCCTTATTGGTTCGGGATAAATAAGGCAATAGCAGTGCTGCCGCAGCTTGACTGAGTGTCAGTAGCGCCATCAAATTACCGCTCGCTGTTGCACTCCAGCCTCGCTCCTGATACGCAGGTGCCAGCCATGCCACGATTGAGCTGTAGCCACCATTGATCAGCCCAAAGCAAAAAATCAATAACCATGTCCGCGGCTGTTTCATAAACACGCCAACCGATGGAAGTTTGTATTGAGATTTTGCAGGTCGAGCTAAAAAACAACTGGCAAGCAGCAATGCGGCAATTGCGGGTAAAGTGAAAATAGATAGACCAATTTTCCAGTCCCCGCTCAAGCTAGTGACCATCGGCGCAATTAAAGCACCCAAAGCCCCGCCGCCCATCAGCATGGCCGAATACAGCCCCATCATCGGCCCCAGATGATCCGCAAATTCTCTTTTGATCATACTTGGAAAGCAGGCCTGTACAATCGCCACACCCAAACCAATGATGGCAGCAGTCAAAATCAAGAATCCACCATTCGGCACAATAAAACGTAATGCACATCCCAGACAGATAATCGCTAAAGCCGTCAGAATGGCCTTACGCTCACCCAGCGCACTTTGTATCGAAGGCCCAACAAAGGCAATGATTCCCATCAGCAGCATAGGAACTAAAGTAAGTAAGGCAATCCCTTGCAAACTCAGGCCCGTCCCTGTTCGTATCGGATTCGCGACTGGCCCAATGCTGGTCATAAAAGGCCGTAAATTGAGTCCGACCAATGCCACAGTTGCGATCAGCATCGGACGATGATTAAAGGAGGTCATCATGATTTAGGTCAATGATTTCCAGTACGCATACAAATCTGGTTTTTGCTCCAGCCGTACAGGGACATAGCGAATCTGCATCGATTGCTCTGCAAAAGGCTTGGCGAGGTCTGCATAAATTGCGGCGGTAGATAGGCCAAAGGGTTCACCTGCTTCATTTGAATAGGCGTAAGTCACAGCCTGTATACCCGCCATACGCATCGCAGCCATACACATCGGACATGGATGACCACTGGCAAAAACAATGCATCCTTCTAAATTGGCTGAGTTGAGCTGTTTGCTGGCAGTACGGATGGCCTGCAATTCTGCATGTGCAGTGGGATCATTAGTGCTGAGAATCTGGTTGACGCCAGAAGCAATCACTTGCCCATCCTTGACAATCACAGCCCCGAATGGACGTCCACCTGCCTCACTATTTTGATAAGCCAGTTCAATGGCCTGACGAAGAAAATCTGTATCGTTATTCATGTTCATACTCTCAGCCTTATTTTGCACCAGCCGCCAATAATGCATTTTCAATCGTCTTGTAACCGCGTGCCTGAGCATGAGCCAATGGCGTTACTCCTTCACGATCAGCGAGATTGACATTGGCACCTGCCTGAATTAGAAGGTCGACGATTTGCTGATATTGCTTATCACCATTGCCTAACATGATGGCCTCCAACAATGCAGTCCAGCCCAGATTGTTGACATGATCAATCTTTACGCCTGCTGCAATCAGTGTTTTAACCGTTTCGACATGACCCCGCTCACAGGCAGGAATCAATGCTGTACCGCCATATCGATTGGTACTTTTCAGGTCTGCGCCATGTTGCAACGTCATTTTCAAAATCTCTAAATGCCCTCTTGCACCCGCATAGAGATAAGGACTGTCCTGAATATTATCTTTGGCATTGACATCGGCTCCAGCCTTGATCAAAGCTTGCGCAGCCTGAATATTGTTGGCTCGTGTCGCAATCATCAATGCGGTTGAACCCGACGAGTCGCGCGAATCTATTTGGGCAGTTTTAGGCAACAGTTGCTCGATTCGGGCCACATCATTTTGTGCAGCAGCCTGACGTAACGCATCATTGTGCATTGGATCTCCTGAGCTTGCATAACCGCATGCAGATAATGTCATCACCAAAACAGCAGCGATTAGGGACTTGTTCATCGACTTCCTCCATGCAAATACTGGAAAGACAGCAAGATGCAGACAACGCTTTGAGTTGTAGCGATGTCATCCTTGCAATCAATCAACTTGTGACTTGAGCATAACGAGATTCATAACTATTTAAAAATTAAATTATTGAATCAAATGTATTAAGATAATGAATAGCTATTTAAGTTTTAAATGGAAAAATAATTCCAAACAATGAGTTATTGCGATGTTTGATCCACGTTTGTTACGCGCCTTTGTCACGATTATTGAAGCGGGCAGTTTTACTTTAGCGGCAGAACGCTTACACATGACCCAATCGACCGTCAGTCAGCAATTGGCAAGACTGGAACAAGCTGTGGGCAAACAATTGATTGATCGAAATGCCCGACCACTGCAACTCACCAGTGCAGGCGAATATCTGATTAGCTATGCTCGACGTATTCTGGCACTTCAGCAAGAGGCACAAAATGTTCTCGGTGATCCGACGGGCACCATCCCGATTCATATCGGCTTACCCGAAGATATTATGAATACCGATATGGCGCTGGCATTAAGTGCATTTAGCAAACAACATCGTAGTATTCGCCTTGATGTGACCGCAGGACTGAGTCGTGATCTGATGGAAGGCTATCGAAACGGACAATTTGATCTGGTCATTGTCAAAGAAACCCTTGCCAGCGCGGATCATCATGCGACTTTCCCTGAAGAAATGGCTTGGTTTGAAAGTATTGATCATGGCGGAAACTGGTCAGATCCGATTCCACTGGTAACCTTTCCACAAGGTGGGCTATATCGGGAAGACATGTTTGAACGAATCGAACGTGAACGGCGACATTGGTATATTGCCTTTACCAGCAATAGCTTAGCCAGCGTACTGGTCGGCGTCGAAACTGGTCTCGGCCTGTCCTTGCTACCTGTTGCAACCACCAAAGGCTATCGAGTACGTGAATATCTTCCATTAGGTAAGGCCAATCCTATGACAGTTTCGATCTATGCTTGGGATAAGGACGGCTTGGTGTCAAAATTGGTGGAGCAAATGACTGCTGTACTGCAAAGACGTTTTGAAATATCCAAAACAGAAAATTAAATCGTTAGCATGAATCAGAACTCAACTGATCCTTAAAATAAAAAGAGCAAACCTTTCGATTTGCCCTTTTAGATAAGATCGGAAATGCTTTAAAAACTAAATCCAATATTTAAATTGATGCGGTAAAGCCATTGGTCACTATACGGCGAAACAGTTGAGGTATAGCCCGTTGCATTGGAAGCACCACCAATAATATTGGAGTTTTTACCCCAGGTATAATCGGCCCATACCATAAATGGCGAAGCAATAATCATCATCCCTGTGGTATTCATTTGTGAAGCAGACCAATCATCACGTTTCTTGTCCATATAGCTATAGTCATTATAGAAACGGATAGCTTTAAGTTTACCCATATCCTGTACAGGCAAGGTATAAGCAAGGTTTAAACTGGCAACGGTGGCTTCTGAAGCAATGAAATAGGCAGGCGTAAATCCATTATTGCCCATCAAGGTCACATCATTGCTAACCCCATCTGGGTTTTTGGCATCATATTGATAGTGAATCACAGAACTTTGTACATTAAAGCGTTTGTAATTATTATCGGTATGCAGGCCGACCGCATAATACTGACCATTTTTATCAGTGCTTTTATTATGCAATTGCGCAATCGCACCTGAAACGCCAAACTCTTGCTTACCGAATTCTGTTTCCAGTTTACGTACAATACGCGTGTTAAATTGGTGACGCTTTTCATTTTGATAGGCTTTCTGATTCGGGAAAGCATTTTCTGAAAGATCGTCATAGGTTGCACTTTCAGGCGAGTAACGCAGACTGGTCTCCAGCATTTGCGGATAATAGCCGAGTTTTACATCCCAGTCCTTGTTATGAAAATTCCAGTTCAAACCTGGCGCAACGTTATTGCCGTAGCCGAGGAAAAATGGAATATGGTAAGTCCAGCCATTCTGCGGATAGGGATAAATTGCAAAAGGTTTATAGACAAAACCTGCTTCTATACTGTTATTTTCATCTAAGTTATAGCCGACATAGGCTTTCTCGACCGAACGCTTTTCCTGATCTTGAAACAGGTAACTGGCATTAAAATAGGCATCATCAAATTTGCCTTTTAAATCCAGCCGAAAAATATCGAAATACAGCTTACCGAATCCACCATTCGGCCCTTCCCAATTTTCATAACGCTGATTGAGTCGTACCACACCGCCGACTTGTACTGAATCCGTACCATCTGCACTTTTCCATTCCAGGGCTGAGCTTTGTGCAAATACATTTGAACTGCTACCCAAATAAAATGCAGCAAATAGCACGGCTATAGAGGTCTTTTTCATCTCTTGATTCCTTGGTTTTTGTTCCAACGATCCTGTTGGCTAGCTTTTTTGTTTTACCTATAAAACATAGTTTTTATCGTTTTATGGGCAAAAAAATTTGCCCATAAAACGGTCTTCACATCAGCACTGACTGCCAATGCTCAGTGGGATTAGTACAATTTTTTCTGTGGTGGCCCTGCAAAGTTCAATGGCCCAATTGAATGCATATCCAGTTCAATTACGCTTGGACCTTTGAAATCAACAGCTTCCTGAATCACGGTCTTGAATTCATCCGCACTACCCACTTTCCAGCTCTTCACCCCCATTGCTTCGCCTAAGACTTTATAGTCTGGGGTATGCAATTCATTGAAATACTGGCGACCACCGAAGTAGTTATTTTGAATACCGCGCATGACGCCATAACCACCATCATTCATGATCATCAGCACCATATTGGTATTTTCTTGCGCCATGGTTGCGATTTCGCCGATGCCTAACATCAAACCGCCATCACCCACCAAGCCAATCACTTTCTTGTCAGGATTGGCAATCGAAGCACCAATCGCAGTTGCCAGACCTAGACCAATAGCTCCTGCTAGAGAATGAATATTCTGGTTTGGCGCCTGTACTGGGAATAAACGGCTGCCCCAAGTGCTACCTGACATGGTAATATCACGTACAAAAATACCATCTTGCGGTAATGCGGCACGTAAGTGATCACAGATCAAGGCATATTGATCAAGCTGCTTGCGTAAAGCATCAATCGCAGCCTGTTTGGCCTGAGCCACAGCTGCATCATAATCTGCGTCGACTTTTGAGATACCTTGCAGGCCCGTCAATACACGTTGCAGCACATCTTTAGCATCACCACAGATGAAATTACGAACTTTGTAATTACGCTGTTGTGCGACTGGATTGGCATCAATCTGGATAATATTGTCAGGGAATTGCACTGAATAGGTTTTGGTTTCATTACTACGTAAACGTGAACCCACCACTACTAATAGATCAGCATCTTTAAGTAACTGCTCTACGCCAGCCGAGTTATGGAATGCACCTAGGCTACGCGGATGATCATCCGCCAATACACCGCGCGCATGTGTTGATGACACCACAGGAATACCAAGATCAGCGATGGCTTTGACTTCCGCAACGCTATTCAACGTACCGCCACCGATCCAAAACACTGGACGTTTGGCTTTTTTCAGTTCTTCAACGATTAAATCGACTTCGACCTGTTCAGTCTGTGGCAATTCAAGCGCTTTTACAGGCCCTAAATTCAGCGGCAAATCGATTTCTGCTGCTTGTACATCAATCGGTAATTCAACACTCACTGGCCCCATCGGTACCGTCGTAGCTACACGAATCGCTTCACGAATCACACCCACCGCATTGTCAGGACTAGTAATACGGAAAGCAGCTTTGCTTGATGCACGTAAGAAAGTCAGCTGATCTTTGGTTTCATGAATAAAACTGGCATCACGATCCAAATATTCACGTTCGACTTGCCCAGTTAAGTGTAAAACAGGACTGCCTGCATTCATCGCTTCAATCAGTGAACCGACCGCATTACCTGCACCCGCGCCCGTACTGGTGAGCGCCACACCAAGCCCTTTAAAGCGTGAGTGACCATCTGCCATCGTGACTGCACCTGCTTCACCGCGTGCCGCTACAAAACGGATTTTTTCACGGCGACCAACTGCATCAGCAATCGGTAAGTTATGGATCGAGATCACGCCATAAATACTGTCTACTTGGTGTGCTTCTAAAACACGGGCGATGGCTTCGCCGACATTTACACGTTCTGTCATTTGTATATTCCTCAAAAACTGTTCATTCCATGAATGTATTAATTCGCCCAAGGATTTGGCTGCTCGCTTAATCCCATATAGATGCTTTTTTGTTGCATGTAAGACAAAATGCCTAAACGACCTTTTTCACGCCCGATACCACTTTCTTTAAAGCCACCAAATGGCGCTGAAATCGAGAATTTTTTATAGGTATTGATCCAGACCGTACCGACCTCTAAAGCACGGGCAATTTGCCATGCCTTACGATAGTTTTCAGTCCAGATGCCTGCAGCAAGACCAAAACAACTGTCATTGGCTTGTGCAAGCAAATCTTGTTCATCGTCATATTTCATCACCACCAGCACAGGACCAAAAATCTCTTCCTGACAGGTTTGTGCTGAATTACTCAAACCAGTGATGATGGTTGGCAAGTAATAGCTACCTTTGGCAAACTCGCCTTCGGTTAAGGCATGACCGCCTACAAGGACTTGCCCACCTTCTTGTTTCGCGAGCTGTACATAGTCATCGACAGAAGCCAAATGCTTCGGGTTAATCAAAGAGCCGAGATGTACGCCTGCAGTTTCAGGATGCCCAACACGCAAGCCTTTGGTAATTTCAACCAGACGACTTAGGAATTGATCATAGATACTGCTGTGTACAAACAGGCGCGAACCTGCAATACAGGCTTGTCCAGCCGAACTGAAAATACCGTAAGCCACACCTTTGGCTGCCAGTTCAATATCTGCATCTGGCAATACAATCGTTGGAGACTTTCCACCCAGCTCCAAAGAAGTTGTGATCAGTTTATCGGCTGCTAAATGTGCCAAATGACGACCCGTGGTGGTTCCACCCGTAAATGAAATTTTACGTACCAAAGGATGCTTTACGATTGCATCACCAATCACCGAACCGCGTCCGACCAATACACTGAGCAAGCCTTTCGGTAAACCCGCTTCCTCAAAGATTTTTGCGAGTTCCAATGCAATCAAAGAAGTCACTTCCGCAGGTTTTAGAATCACGGCATTACCGCCCGCAAGTGCAGGTGCCAATTTCTGTACTTCACTGGCAATCGGCGAGTTCCACGGGGTAATTGCAGCGACCACACCCACTGGTTCATGCACACTCATGGTCATGAAATCTGCGGCACGTTGCGTGGTCAGCTCATCATTCAAGGTTTCGCAGGCTGCTGCTACATAACGCGCTGTTGCTGCCGCACTCATGGTCAAGGCACGGGTTTCAGCCAAAGGCTTGCCATTATCACGGGTTTGCAACTTTGAAAGCTCATCTACACGCGCTTCAATAATGTCTGCCACTTTATATAAAATACGGGCACGTTCATGCGGCATGCTGTTGCGCCACTCAGCTTTACGCCATGCCAAATCTGCCTTTTCGATGGCTTCATTGACATCTTCCAGACTCGCCGTTGAAATTTCAGCATTCACCGATTGATCTGCTGGAAATAAACTTTGAATCGTAGCGCCTTTACCTAATCGCCATTCACCTGCGATATAAATTTCCTTTACCATGATCAAATCCTTTTAAATCTGAATTGCTTCAACACTATTGCGGCAAGCGCGAATCACACTTAATGCAGCCAAGGTTGAGGTTTTTGGATTACTCGCCAATGGCACACCGACCAGTTCAATGGTCATTTCACCGAATACACCTTCTGCTACAATGGTGTGCTTGTTTTTGTTGATGCTCGGATCAACCGTCAGCTCGACCATAGTGTTATCCATACCTAGTCCTGCCAGTGCAATCGTGGCTGCCACATTGGCATTGGCTGGAAACTTCAAGGCTGCTTCTCTGGCTGTGCCACGGAAGAAAACCGTTGCTTCGCTAACCTGATCGAGGTCAACCAACTGTTCCGCATAGCTACCACGCCAGCTTTTTGGACTCTTACAGCCCTTATAGGTGACCTTTTCCAGACCGCCTTCTTTAGCCGCAGAGATCCCATCGATCCCGGCAATTGCACCTGCCAATAAATGCAGATGCGCATCGTTTTGTTCTGCCGTTTTTTTCAGTTGAATTAAAAATTCGTTATCCGCCAAAGTCCCCACTGAAATCAGGCCAATGGTCCAGCCTTTTTCCAAGACTTTTTGCGCGTGTTCTTTCACCGCAGCCTGTCCTGCCACTTCAATCACATAATCAGGTGTCCCCTGACATTGTTCGATTGAACTAATCACTTGCACATCAGCCGCAACCTGCGCCTGTACTTTTTCTACACTGCGTGCAGGGACCACAATCCATTTAAGTTGCAGGTCTTGTGGCATGTGGGCATACACTTCTGCCGCCATCGCTCCAAAACCAATCATCATCAACTGTTTCATGTGAACACCTTATAAATGTTTGTTAAATCCACCAGAGACATCGAGTGTCGAACCTGTGGTATACGATGCCAAAGGCGATGCTAAAAACACCAAGGCACGTGCTGGCTCTTCTGGCTTGCCTAAACGTTGCATTGGAATGCCACGGTTTTTGGCAATGTTGCCTGTCCACTGTTCCCATGTTGCATTTGGATCAGAACGGGTTTCAAAACGGCGTTTCCACTGTGCTGATTCCACCATGCCCAAAAGAATTGAGTTGACACGAACACCGTACTGGGTAAATTCATGCGCCAGTGAATGGGTTAGATTCAGCAATGCCGCACGCGCAGATGAAGTCGCAATCATGTGCGGTTCAGGTTGCAGTGCCAGCAAAGAATTCACATTGGTAATCGACCCGCATGCTGAATGTTTTAAATCATTTAAGAAAGCACGTACTGGATGTAATACACTGAAATACTTCAGTTCAATTTCTTTCATCCAGTCTTCGTCTTGGGTATTTTCAAAATTAGACACACGTCCCTGACCTGCGTTATTGATCAGCATATCGACATTGCCCAGATTCTGATTGACCTCTTGTGCAAAGCGTTTTACATCTTCTTTATCCAAGACATTGCAAATACTGGTGAAGATATTGGCATGCGGATATTTTTCTAAAATATATAGTTTTGATGCCGCCAAACGCTGCTCATCTCGACCGCACCACGCCACCTTGGCACCTTCTGCAACTAAAATTTCGACTGCAGCCAAACCAATGCCTGACGAGCCACCTGTTACAACTGCTACTTTTCCTTCAACTTGGAAGCTCATATCCATATCTCTCGTTTAAGTCTTAATGTGCCGATAAAACAATGTCGTTAAACTGTTCAGGTTGATCGACATAACTCAGATGACCTGCATCTGTAATGAGATGACATCGGCTCAATTGCATTTCTATCGCAAGTTCCTTGATCGCTTGCGCAGGCGTAATTCCATCCTTGTCACCCGCAATCACCACACAAGGAACAGTAAGTTCTGTTAAATAATTTCGAATTTCGTCATACGCCAGCAAATAAGATGCTCGGGTAAAACCATCTAATGTCAGTTGCCCCATCACTTCACTGACCAAAGCCAGTGCCTGAGGTTCCTGTTTATAAATCAAATGCGGTCCACGGCTGGCAGCCATGCCTGCATTGCCCAAGCTTTTCAACATATTCGGGCGTTTTTGATAAACCTGTGCTTTGGTGTCTTCATCGGAACGTTGATAACCTTGTGCTGCATTGGCAATCACTAAGGTCTGTACCCGTTCAGGATAAAGATGGGCAAACGCACTGGCCTGTAAGGCCCCCAATGAATGTCCAACTACAATGGCTTTTGAAATGTTCAACGCATCCATCAAGCCTAATACTCGCTCCGCATAATCGGCTGCATTGGGTTGATCTGTGTTTAAACCATCGGATAAGCCATAACCCGGTGCATCCCAGGCAATGACATGAAAATGCTGACTGAGTGTCTCCAACTGATTAATCCAGGATGCTGAACCTGAGCTAATTCCATGCAGCAAAACCAGCGGCTGGCCTTGACCTGCTTCACGATAAGCTTGCACAGCACCATTTACGGCAACAGTTTTGACTGGATAGTGAGTTAAAAGCTCAATCAGTTTCATCATGTCATTCCTTCAACATTTATAAGATCAATCGGATTAACGTTTGATTTGAGACAACGGATGCTCAGGCGGATAGTTCGGGATGGTTGGTTTACCAGCACCCAACATCACACACATCAAGGCATCTTCCTGACCCGGATTGAACAGACCGCGATAAATACCCGGTGGAATTGAAATCAGGTCACGCTCTTTCAGTCTGGTCTCAAATTTTTCCCCGTTATGTTCAATGAACAGGTCAATTTCGCCACGCAACATGAAAAACACTTCTTCAACATCGTGATGAATATGCAGAGGCCCTTCACATTGCGCAGGTAAAACCATGGTTGAAAAGGTAAAGTTTTCAGCTGGAACCGTATTGCCATCATTGACCACACCTGTTGCACCTGTACCCATATAACGCATTTGTGCACGACGATATTTCGGGTCATAGTCCGCTTGGAACTTCAATGCATCAAAATCATATTTACGTGTTTCAAAGCGTGCGATACGTGTATTCAACCAGTCTTGTAAATTTGTACCTTCAGGTTGTGTCCATGATTCGAATTGTTGAGTAGTCATGTTTTAACTCCTAGGTTTTGTTCAATATTTTGATTAATAACGTTTCAATAAAGGAACTAAGAAGAACGATCCAATCACAGCGACGGCTGCCAAGAAGGTAATTCCTAAATTAAAACTATGTGTTTGCATCACGATGTAACCGATCAAAACAGGTGCAATTGCGCTGGCAAAATTACCCATTCCGTTGAAAATTCCACCCGCAGTTGCACCAACATCGGCAGTTGTTACACGGGCAAGTAAAGCGAATACTGCTGCGACACCAAAGCCCCAAGCCATTGCGCTTAAAGACATTGCTGCGATCACGAGAATCGGATCAGTCATAATGACCATGACATACATAAAGATGCCTGCCACCAACAGGCCACTGAAAACCTGAACAGCACGGCGGCCTAACTTGTCAGAAAGGAAAGCACCGATCACTTCGCCAATCAGCATGGCAATAAATGGAAGGCTTGAATAAACACCAAACTCTTTCAGGTTAAAGCCTTTGTCCTGAATCAGATAAGAAGGCACCCAACTGTTTAATCCCCATAGATAGGTCATCAGTGCAATATTGAAAATGCACACCAGCCAGAAGGCACGGTTCTGTAATAGCACTTTGGTATTGTGAATATGACCTTTGAAATTCAGGCGTTTGCTGGTTGATTCAAGTTCAATGGTTTTCTTGAGTTGTAAATTACGTAGACCAAATGCAATCGCCAGAAGTGCAACTACTGTTAAACCTGACATCACAAAAAACGTGGTGTGCCAGTCGTGCTTCGCAAGCACTGCGGCGGTAATTGGAAAACCCAGAAATGCACCAATCGGCGTACCTAGTAGGAACATGGTCGAAGCACGTGCTTGCTGGCGATCGGTATAGGTTTGCTTCACGATGGCATACGCCAATGCAAATAAGGGTCCCTCAGCCAAACCGAGCAAAACGCGTAGGATCAACATACCGGTATAGTTGGTGGTAAATCCCATGCAGAACATTAAAATGCCCCACGATGCGACGCTCCAGAACAGCATTTTCTTCGGATTAAAGATATCGCCAAGGAAACTCAAAAAGACCGAGGAAAAACCATAAGCCAACAAGAAGCTGGTCATGAGCCATCCGAGTTTTGCCTTATCTTGTGCAATCCCCATCGCACCTTGGAAGTGCGGGTCAGCAAACAAGACCGCAATACTGATTTTGTCGAAAAATGCCAGAACGACACATACCATCAGGACGAAAGCAGGAACCCAATGCTTTAATCCACTTTTTTCTTCATTACTCATACTTCATCCCTTCGATTGAGTCATGAACCGAATCTAATGTTTATGGTTTTAATTTCATTACATTAAATTCAGGGTCTGCTAATAATTTTGGGTCTAACTCGGTATTCGACTGCATCCAGCGCTTTGCCAGTTTGACCAGTTTTGAATCATTGATTGCGATCATGTTGAGTAAACGGTTTTGATCATCCAGATATAAATAACTGCATTGATCATCTGCGCTTTTACGAACCACAATCTGCCCTGTTTTTTCAGGTTGATAAGTACCTAAAATCTGAATATTGAAATGATACTGATCTGACCATAACCACGGAATATCGCTATATTCGGTTTCAATACCCAGCATTGATTTTGCAGCGGCAATGGCCTGATTCTGTGCATTGGCCCATGACTGGATGCAATACCCAAGCCCTGGATGAATCGCAACATCACCTGCGGCATAAATATCCTGGTCAGAAGTCTGTCCAAAATAATTCACCACAATGCCATCTTTCACGTCCAAGCCCGCATTAACACCAAGCTCTTTGGCAATATCAGCACCTGCACCTACAACCACACAATCAAACAGTTCGCTTGCATTAGGATGATTGACCACTTCAACTTTTTGCTGACCCGCTTCAATCAAATGCAGATTTTTACTGTCTAAATGAATCTGGGTACCCTGCTGCTCATGCATGTTTTTCAAGAACTCAGAGACATCGGGACTGACGCTACGCGCGCACAGACGATCGCCATATTCAAAAATATGAACCTCTTTACCTTGTTTACGTGCCGTCGCTGCAATTTCCAGACCGATCCAGCCACCACCAATCACCGCCAACTTTTGCGAATGTTGCAAGATTTCGGCTAAACGCTCACAATCCTGAACATTACGTAAAGTCACCACATTTGGAATAAACTGCCATGTGTTCACAGGAACACGCGCGCGGCTACCTGTGGCGATCAACAATTTGTCATACGGTAAAACCTGACCGCTTTCCAGAACCACCTGCTTCTGCTGGCGATCTACCTGAGTAGCAACTGCTGGCTTGTGCCATTGGATATTAAAATCCTGCACCTGCTCTGGAGAAAACAGATGCAAGCTTTCATAAGTAGCTTCTTTTGAAAGTACCTGTTTTGACAATGGTGGGCGTTCGTAAAACACACGGTCTTCATTTGAGACCACATGAATTTCACCTGAATATCCATTCTGGCGCAAAGTACTGACTGCCCAACCCGCGGCTTGTCCTGCACCCACAATTACGATTCTTTCCATAGCTTGTTCTCCCTGCCTGATCTGTACTTATGCAGGTTTAACCTGACGACGGGTATGATCATCCAGACCGCCTTCAATCGCCCATTCTGTAAAGAGTTCCAGACGATGTTCTTCAATGCGTGGTTGCCATTCTTCGGTCAGATAGTCATCGTTGGTGTAATACTCAAACGCACCACCAAGCGGTGAATTGACATACCAGAAGTAAGCTGAAGAAATCGGATGACGTCCTGGACCAATGAAAGTCGACCAGTCAGAACGGTTCATGTGCAATCCACCACCAATCACCTCATGGATATCACGCACCACGAATGCAACGTGATTGAGTCCAGCAGGTTTATTTGGTACTGAAAGCAAGAACAGGTCATGGTGGAAACCTTTACCACGACAGCGTAAGAATGCACCACGATTGCGATAAGCATCCGACAAGAAGAAACCAAGCTTTTCAATATAGAACTGTTCCGTCTTTGCTAAATCAGGTGTGAAAAACACCACATGACCAATCGCAACAGGTTGTCCTTTGTCATATACAGGACTTGCTGCATTGACACGTTGTACATTGCCGTACTGGTTAATGCCTTCTGTTTTTAATGCAGGTAGATCTTGGGTAAAGCTTTTCTGAAAGCGAATCGTCATACCATTCGGATCTAGACACTGCACCATATCCGCAGTCGCCTGATAACCCTCTACATCATTTAGACGAAGTGCTAAATTTGCCAAATCCAGTGCAACATCATCTAGCCCCCAAGTCACTTCACGTAAAGTTGAACCTGACTCAATGGCTTTTGGTAAACGATGATCATCACAATCAAATAAGTAAATCTTGCTACCGTTTTGTGTCTGGTAAAGATCCGTCCCTTCAATATCTGACTGACTTTGCTTGAGACCGAAATCTGCCAAAAATTTATTCGAAGCAGCTCTGTCTTCAACGCCAAACTTTAAAATCTCAATCCCTGTAATCATGAGATTACTCCTTAATTAAAGACAAAACCGCCATTTACTGGAATATTCTGTCCTGTCACAAACGAGGACAAATCTGATAGTAAATAAAGGGCTGTTCCGTTCAAATCCTGTGGTAATTGCTGACGTTGAATCGCACGACCATTCACATATAAATCATGGCGTTCTTGTGGCACATAAGCTGTTGCTTCAACCAGAGTCAATCCCGGTGAAAGCGTATTAATACAGATATTGAATGGCCCAAGTTCTCTCGCCATGGAACGTGTCATTGCGGTTAATGCACCTTTGCTCGCAACATAGGCCATGAGGTTGGGAGCACCCCACAACGCTGTATCCGAAGCCACATTAATGATCTTGCCTGCACTGGACTGTTTGAGATAAGGCACCGCGGCCTTGGTCACTAGCCAAGTCCCTTTCACATTAATGTTCATAACACGATCCCAAAGATCTGCGTCATAATCCACCATGCTTTTACCGCCAACATTGGTTGCAAGTGCGGCACAATTCACTAAACCATCCATTCCGCCCATGCGCTCAGCTGCTTGCTGAACTGCTTGCTGGATCGAGTCTGCATTTGCCAGATCAATACTTACAGCATTGACCTTTAAGCCTTGTGCTTGCAAAGCAGCAGCTTCTTCTTGTACCAGATCAGTCAAGATATCAGCCATGACCACTTGAGCGCCTGCTTCCGCAATCGCTTGTGCAAAGTCTCGACCCAAGCCTCTTGCCGCACCTGTGACAAGGACTTTTTTGTCCTGTAACAATGCGACATTAACCATGAACTTCTTCCTGCATTTCAATACGGTTTGAGGTATTCAATGCTGCAATTTTCTTTAACTGTTTTTCCGCTTCTTTCTTCATTAAACGGCGTAAACGAGAGAGACCAACATCATGTTGATAAAGGAATTCGTGTTGACGGGCATTCGGTGCAAGATTTTCTAAAATAATGCGATCCTGTTCCAATACATCCCAATGCAATTTTTCTAAATGGTTACGGTAAAGGAAGCGCCAGACATTACGTTGCCAGCCACTGACTTTACGGCAGCGCCAGAAAAATACACGGGTATTGTTGGCATCAATTGGCGTTGCATAACCCACGATCCAGAACTCGCCACCTGGGCCAAAGTCTTTACGATACGGAATTGAGAGGCGTAACCAGCTTGCACCCGTATTGGCATATTCAACCCAGTCAAAATTCACCCCAATTTGGCCTTCTTTCTCAAAAACAAAACCATTTGGCGTTGAACGGTGTTTCATTTCCGCAGTACGGTCGCCCTCTGCCATTGAGTGTGAGGTGCAATGCAAATAACTACCATGCATCGGGTCCATGACATTATCAATCGCATACTGATGATTTACTTTCCAATCCGCCTGACATA
The DNA here is from genome assembly GCF_001729365.1 of Acinetobacter sp. YK3. Classification (NCBI taxonomy): domain Bacteria; kingdom Pseudomonadati; phylum Pseudomonadota; class Gammaproteobacteria; order Moraxellales; family Moraxellaceae; genus Acinetobacter; species Acinetobacter sp. YK3. The sequence goes on along the minus strand of NZ_LZPJ01000142.1, from coordinate 1,259 downwards.
AGAATGAACTCCATTCCTCACTTGCCAGTTGTTCAGGAAAATCTAGCGGCTTAGGCGCTTCATTGGCATCGATACCAAACCACATGAAAATTGCACCATGCTGCTCAATCACAGGATAGCTTTTGACACATGACGTACCTTTCATTGGACAATCATGTACCGCAGGCACATCTTCCACAACGCCATCATGGCGAACTTCAACACCGTGATACCAGCAAGCTACACGATTGCCCAGATTCCAGCCTAAAGAAAGACGTGCGCCACGATGCGGACAGCGATCTTCCAAAGCATGAACCTGACCTTCTGCGTCACGCCAAACCACGATATTTTCACCTAAACGGGTAATACCGACTGGATTTGCAGCCACTTCCCAGCTTGCTAACACAGGATGCCACTGATCACGTAAACCTAAATCTAAATACTCTTCTACACTTGGAGTAACTGATACTGCTGCGTTCATCACTATTCTTCCTTGAATTAATAACCTAAACGTTGCATTTCTTCTGAGAACTTTTCAGAAGTCCAAAGCTCACCAGATTCACAGCGAAAACCTTGCTGGTTTAAAGACTGGACTAAATCAGTGAGTTCAGTGACGCCTGTAGAAAAGGCTTTGATGAGATGTTGAACAAAATCCTGTTCATAGACAGTTGGCTCTTTATAACGTGTTTGCCAAACCAGTAGCTCTGCCTGTCCTGGTATCTGAATATTGTTAATCCCTGCTGCGGTCGCTGGCGTGGCATGAATCCAGTTCGCTAGCTTCTCATTAAAAGTTTTCATGAGATTCCATCCTTTAAAATAAAACTTATAGTTGAATTTGAACGTCCTGCCCTTCAACACGTACTGGATAAGTGCACAAATCACGGCATCCTGGTCCACTCTTCAACTCACCTGTCTGGATATCAAAGATCGCCTCATGCAATGGGCATTCCACTGTTTGATCTTCGATAAAGCCTTCTGTTAACAAGGCAAAGGCATGTGGGCAAACATTCTCGATGGCAAAGTAATTATCATCGATGAAAAATACGCCAATTTTCTTACCGTCGACTTCAATGGCTTTCGGCTCGTCTTCGGTGATGTCGTCTTGCTGACAAACTGAGATCCAACTCATCCTTGCATCCTCATTTGTTTTGTATATAAAACATTATTTGATATAACAAACTTTAGATAAGAATACTCCCATGATGTTTTTTCTGTCAAATTAAATATATTTTTAAAATTCAATAACTTGATTTTTAGAACACATTCTTTTACGTTTTACT
>NZ_LZPJ01000141.1:0-2111 GCF_001729365.1 Acinetobacter sp. YK3 | reverse complement strand
GAAGAGCTCATTAAGAATGCAACCCCATTATTATCGTTTATTCATGCAGATAAAAATATGCGCAAAATGCTAAAACATCATCAATTATTTTTATGATCTGTCTATTTATTCATTTAAAATAATGACATTAAAGCTGTTTCTACAAGGGAGATTAACATTCTCTCCCACATAAAAACAGCTCCAATTTCAGAAATTCAGGTCTCAAGCGGTTTAGCTTAGATTGGCTGAACGAATCAGTCCTACTACGCCATTCACGATCATATCAATCGCAATCGTACCAATCAGCAAGGCAGATAAACGACCAACGATATCAAAATACCGGTCAATATATTTGGCATGTTTATAGCGAAGATGATCATGACCAAATTTCATCAGGATGAGAATACTACATGTCAAAATCAAGGTTAATGCGATCACCGCCATTGCGCCTGTAAAAGGTACGCTCACCCCAGTTACAACCGCCGCACTAATCGTACCTGGACCGATCATAAAAGGCATCGCAATTGTGCCCGCCAGATGCTCAGGTGCACCGCGCATTTCACCAATGGTTTCTGCGCCCTGAAACACATAACGATAGCCAATGACCAGAAAGATTAAACCGCCAAAAATTTGAAAAGATTCAAAACGCACATTCAAATAGCGACTAAAAATGTTCTCGCCGCCCCATGCAAACAGGATAAATACCCCAAAAGCAATCAAACTCCCCTGAATCAATGCCTTACTAAATATCTTGGCATCCGTATTGCGGATCATCCCTACCATATAAACACTCATCAGGAAGGGATTTAAGAGTGAGAAAAATAATGCAAACGCATGAATATAAGGAGAAAACATGGCACTCTCGTTATCAGCGGAAAATATTAAAAACGATCAACATAAAAATCAGATATCGCGCTTATGAACCTGCGACCAATGACTTACAACGCGGTGTCACATTCTTGAGCTGATCATCTTTATTCAGATCCAATGTCACCCCTAGCCCTAACAGACTCACGCGTATTTTTGCATTGCTATTATTTAATGCTTTCACATTAAATTTCACGCCTTGATCACTATAAAGCACATTATCGACCAACTTCACTTTATAAGACATCGCTTCCTTACGATCGTCCAGACACAATACGCCACTTCCCTGACGATTCAGATTTAAGACTGCCATCGACGAACCCGCTTCCCCTGACCAACTCCCTGAAAATGGTAGTTGGGTAGCACTTAACTGATTAAATTGAGCGGGTGTCATGGTTGTTATCGAAGTACAGCCCACCAAAGCAAAAGCGAAAATCCCGGGTAATAAAATGTTCTTCACAACCATCACCTAAACTAATAAAAATAAAATAATTTCTTCCATTTTCCCACATTTAAGCTTTTTTTAATTTGTAGCGCATGTATATAGCTAGTATCGGAAATGTTAAGAAATTTAGATCACTTCGACGTTACTCCGCTATTTTTTTCAACAGTGATCTAAAAATAATAATTGTGAATGAGAATATAAAAATGTTCATTCTTATCTTAATAAATCACTACCGACTCCATTAAATGTGAGCACTTTGTAATAATTAATTTAAATATAAAATTATGACTTGATTTCTACTCGATTCATCTGTAGATTTTCTTTTTGAGCGAGTAATTCAAATGACTTTCCAGACGATCTTTGAAACCTTTCAAACACTTCCAAATGGAACGGATGCCTACAAACAAATAAAAAACCAATGTGAACAGGCAATTATCAATGCCGAAAACCCTCTGGAGCATTGTGCTTTATTGCTGGTTTATGGTTTCACAAAAAACTATGTTTTGCTCTATGAAGATCAACCTGTCACCCCTGATTTTTCAAACAAGGTAAAAGCCCAACTCACTCATTATATGCAGGAAATCAGTACTGCTTTAGCCACTGAGGATGCAGCTTCAATCCTCACAGCCTTAAATCATATTTCTAAACAATACATCGATAGTTCTAGAATTTTCTAGTGAGTTAAAGCGCGGAAAATAAAGGACAAGGTTCATCTATTTTCAGTATCGCTTCTAAATAACGTCTCATTATATTTTTATACTGAGATTATTATTTAGAAGCGACTCAATATAAATAAAATATGAGATGTTTTAAATACATC
>NZ_LZPJ01000140.1:0-14941 GCF_001729365.1 Acinetobacter sp. YK3 | reverse complement strand
AGGAATTCCTTGCTGTTTTTTTCACATCTTTAAAAGCTTAGAAGTGATATTTGATCAAAGCGCTGACGTTGTTTTCGTCACGGTTTTTCATACCGAATTTGTTATTCCAAACTGAATGCTCAACACCTAAATAAAGACGTGTATCTGGTGAAATGTGTTTACCGACATTCCACTTGTACTGTGTAGTCCAGTTCAGTTCACTTGCGTGATCTTTTTCACCTGTCGACCAGTCAAGGAAACCATCTACAAGGAAATCTTCATTTGATACTTTAAATGGCAATGCATAGGCAATCGTCATTTGATAGTCATCAGATGTATTTTCATTGTTGGCACGGTAGAAATTCACATTCGCATATTGGAAATATGGAATTGCGAGATCAAAACCCACCCCATACAAGAAGTTGTCAAAATTATTACCATCAGCGCTGTTACTTTCCCATGTTGTTGAGATCAGCACATCTTTGATTGGACCAAATGCAAGTTTTTGTCCTGAGATCTCACCCAAGCTTAAACGTGGAGAGAGTTCGAAATATGTACTTTTATTATCATCGCTGCCACGCATACGATCCATAAAGAAAAACACATCGGCATATTTAACTTTTGCCGCATATTCAACTGTTAAAGTTGTTTGTTTTTCATCAACAACTTCGTAGTTTTCCCCATACAAACCAGTCAGGCTAAAGTCCTGCCAGATTGGCTTTGCCTGAGCGAAAGCTGCTGTAGATACCAATAAACATGCTGCTGTAACTTGCTTCAATTGCATTTAAAAATCTCCCCCCAAAAAGGCGTGTAAAGCATACAAGGTATTAAGCAAAAATAAAGCCAAATTTGACCAAAGGTACAAAATAATTGTAGAGGTCGGGCCAAAAATAAAGTCGTGTAAAGTTAAAGTAGTTTTTGTTTAAGTTTTAATAAAAATGTCAAAAATCAGCTTGCATATTTCTAACGAAAGACAGATATTGGAACTATAGAAGATCTTCTTACATACTGAAAATCAACAGATGCTAAGCGAGGAGACCACAAGCATTTACATAATCAAAATATACAACTGCACTGAATGACCGCATGCTCAAAGTGTGCTGAATAAGAAAGTTTTGTAGCACCGTCTCACAGAAAAGAGAGGAAGATATTTATGAATATTGAAATCCGTACAGATAAAAACATTCAAGGTAGTGAACGTTTAATTAGTTATGTTCGTGCAGAACTTACACAGGAATTCCAACGTTATAGCGAGCGTATTACGCACTTTTCGGTTCATATTAGTGATGAAAATGGGGATAAAACGGGCGATCACGACAAACGTTGTATGATTGAGGCTCGTCCAGCAGGAATGAAACCTGTTGCAGTGACACATAAAGCGACAAATATTGATAACTCGATTCATGGTGCGATTGATAAGTTAAAACGCAGTCTGGAGCATCTATATGAGAAAAAAGATCATCACCGTGGTGGTTTACCAGAATATGTCGATGCAGATGAAGATGTCAAAGTAGATGACGAAGCGTAAAGATAAACGCATAAAAAAAGCCTTATCTTGATCTGCTCTCAATAATGCGAGTATTTTGATTAAGAAGCTTTTAAGGACCGAGTTCTGTATATAGCTAGGACTTGGTCCTTTTAATTTAATCTTGAATTTATTGTGGCTTTAATAGCGAATATATTTCTTATGGTAAGCTTTAGATCTTCACTTATTAATTCCAATAAGTATCAAATACTTCTTTAATGCCAATTTCATCTTCCATATATTTATCAGGAGCTATTTTTAGCCCAATACCACTTAAATAGAGTACGGCCTCCCATAGAAGGTCCTCTTTTGTAGCAGGATCAAAGAACAATTCGTTGTTGTCCAATGCATTCATCCTTATTGCTGCCCACTCTTCAGCTTCCTCTCGACTAATTCTATGATTTAGAACATCAGTGAATACTTTTTGTATATCTAATAAAGTTATTTTCATTCCGACACTTTCCATTCTCATCAAACAAATAATGTGTTATTAGACTAATTTAAGGCTTTTTTTATGCCTGTATCAAATTTCTACATGATTTTTTAGATGGTTTTATAAAATCCTGTCAGGATATTCGGCATAATACATTCATTAAAAAATATTGTGAGAATTGGTCATGTTAAATAAGCAACAGCAGGCCTTGGTGCAAGCCATACAACAACTCGATTTAAACCAAGTGCAATCTTTACTTGCTGAAGGACTCGACCCGAATTTTATTGATCCTGAACAAGGGCCGCCTGTGTCAGTGATTTGTGATGGTTTATTCACATGGTGGGAAGCAATTTGTGAAGCGTATGAAGCAGGCCAGCCATTAAGCGAAGAAGAAAAGCAACAATCGCTTCAAGTTTATCTGGATATTTTAGATGCCCTGATTCAGGCCAAAGCCAATTTGCACTTATGGGATGCTGAAGAATTTTATGGCCCGCTTTGGGATGCGGCAAGTTCGGCTTGTGTACCTGTGGTACAACGTTTACTCGAAGAAAAAGTAGATCCAAATACTCGTGATGAAGAAGGTTTAACCGTTTTATCTTCAATTAGCCAATTATTCTTTGATTGTGAATTTGATGAAATTGACTGGTCAGAATCATTGCCAGAAGAACGTGCAACACTGGAATTGTTACGTCAGCATGGCGCAAAGATGTCAAAAGAGCTAGGCGCATAAGCCCAGCCGATACAAGAGAAAGAGGAACATGATGAAAACTTTTCAAACTTTAAGCGTGATTGCCGTATCGATGATGGCAAGCAGCGCTTTTGCGGCTGATTTTTCTTTTGACCGTCCTGGAGCGGGCATGGGCACAGGTATTACACCTGTTGGAAAATTGGCATGGGAACAAAGCTTACCGAGCGTCAGCTACCAAGAAGGTAATGTCGATGGGGTAAAAGATAAAACCCTAACCTTAAATGGCGATATGTTATTGCGTACAGGTCTGGCAGATGGCCTTGAATTGCAATTGGGTTGGCAAGGTCCAGTCTGGCAGCAATACAAGCGTGCTGGCATGAAAAAAGAAACCAATGGTTTAGGTGATGTCAGCATTGGTTTAAAAAAAGCGATTGATTTAAAAGATGACCGCTTATCAATGGCTTTGTTAGCAGAAGCAATTATTGCGACAGGTAACGATGAGTTCACCAACCATGATGATATCTATAGCTTAACCTCGGCTGTTGCTTATGAGTTCAGCGACCTGATTGGTACCTCGATTACCATGCGTTATGAAGCGCAAAACAGCGATTGGGCAGTCACAGCTGTACCAACCATTGATTATAAGATCGCGGGTAAATTATCTGGCTTCTCTGAATTTATTTACCGTAAAGCAGAAAGTCAGGAGTATGAATATGGCCTCGGCACAGGTCTGGTTTATGCCTTGAATAATCGCACGCAGCTGGACGCTAGCATTGGGGTGGATCTCAATGGCAATCAGAAAAGCTATAACGGTGGCTTCGGCGTATCGGTTTTATTCTAATAATAATGCTCCTGAATTCTCTTAAATTCACTTCTACATAAGTGGGAGGGAGATTCAGGAGAAAAATAGTGAGATGAGAATGAAAATGTCTGTTCGAGATGGAGAAGGTTTTGCATTGATGCGTTATTTTCTTGGGACGTTATTGTTGTTATGTGGGTCATTGACCTATGCCCAAGAGAATTCATCGGCACCTTTACTCAGTCCTGAACAGGCATTTGCATTTACGGTTGAATCGACGCAAGCGAATCAGGCACGTTTGCATTGGTCGATTCAGCCCAATTACTATTTATATCAGCATAAATTTGAAGTCCAGCAGGGCAATCAGCCTGTTACGTTAAATTTGCCTAAAGCAGTTGAGCAATATGATGAAAACTATGGCCATAGTCAGGTTTATTATCAACAAGCTGAATTCAGTATTCCTACTCAAGCATCACAACACTATCGTGTGACGTGGCAGGGTTGTGCCAAAGACCGAATTTGCTATCCACCCCAAAATATTGAATTTCAGACTGACGCCGATGGTTTGGTGAGTGCTCAAAATGTCAGTTCTAATACCCAAAAAAGCTTTCTGGACGTGGCACGTTCATCTAGCGCATTCAATACTCAACAACCCGCAAGTAATGAAGTACAGGCTGAAGCAGGCGCAGAATCACCCTCACAAGGCAATTCAGGTGTAATGGCCCAAGACCAGAAATGGTCGAGTGCACTTGAGCAACATTCGCTGGCCTATAGCATCCTGTTATTCTTAGGTTTAGGGATTTTGTTAGCGTTCACGCCGTGTTCATTACCGATGTTACCGATCCTGACCTCGTTGATCGTACGTGACAATAAAGGTGTTAAAGCATGGTCAATTGCACTGACCTTTGTGGTCAGTATGGCGCTGGTCTATGCGGTACTGGGTTTGATTGCTTCCGCAGCAGGTTTGAATTTTCAGCGCTGGTTACAGCAACCCGCCACATTGATTGCATTTAGCTTATTGTTTGTGGTGTTTGCTCTCAATCTGTTTGGCCTGTTCGAATTGAAATTGCCACAGCGTTGGGTCAATCGACTGGATCAGATGCAATCCAATCAAAAAGGCGGCACGCTGGTGGGTGCCAGTGTAATGGGCATGATTTCAGCGCTGTTGGTGGGGCCATGCATGACTGCACCACTGGCTGGGGTTTTGCTATTTATTTCGCAAACACAGAGTCAATGGCAAGGTGCATTATTACTCTTTACGCTTGGCTTTGGTATGGGTATACCTTTGCTTTTGGCAAGTGTATTGGGCGCTAAAGCCTTACCGAAAGCTGGCGACTGGATGAATCAGATCAAGGTGATTTTTGCCTTCTTAATGCTCGCCTTGAGTCTTTATTTTATTCGCCCTTTATTGCCAGAATTAGCGATTCAAATCCTGAGTTTAATTCTCGGGCTGGCATTTATTATCTATGCGGTTTATCGTCTGTTTGGGCAGAAATCCAAGCTGCGATGGCTGTATGCGATATTGCTGATTTTAGTCATTCCCGCATTGGCTTTTAATCAATACCAGCATATTCAAAGTCTCAGCTCGGTTCAGGCAGATAAACTTGCTGAATGGCATGTGGCACAAACTGCGGATGAATTTCAGCATATTCTCGCCAATGCACCCAAAGATCGCGGTATCGTGATCGATGTCTATGCAGATTGGTGTGTCGCTTGCCAGCCGATTGAGCATCGTATTTTAAAAGATGCCGAAGTCCAGCAGGCATTATCGGGTTATTACCTCATCAAACTGGATTTAAGCCACTATGATGCATCGCATCAGGCACTTTTAGCGCAGTGGGATATCTTGGGACCACCGACCTATTTATTCCTCGATCAGCAACAACAAGAAATCCGTTCGCTACGCTTAACTGGTGCGTTCCAGAAAGCTGAGCTATTACAACAACTCGCCTTATTTAAAGGAAAATAATAAATATGTATCAGCTCTTGATTGGCAATAAAAATTATTCGACCTGGTCAATGCGTCCGTGGATTTTATTGAAACAAGCTGGTATTCCATTTCAGGAACAGCTGATTCAGTTTGATAGCTTTGAAGCAGATAGTCAGTTTAAAACAGAAATTCTAAAGCTTAATCCAACCGGGAAAGTGCCTGCACTTGTGGATGGTGATCTGGTGGTTTGGGATACGCTGGCTATTTGTGAATATCTGGCAGAACAACATTCTGAGCATGCCTTATGGCCGCAAGATAAAACCTTACGTGCCAGAGCGCGTTGTATCAGTGCTGAGATGCACAGTAGCTTTCAGGGATTACGCAATCTTTGTCCTATGAATGTCGAAGCTGAGCTAACGCATATTGGCAAGCAGTTATGGGCAGAGCATGCTCAATTACGTGCTGATGTTGCCCGAATTGATCAGATCTGGTCAGAACGTCCAGATGATGACAGTTTTTTGTGTGGTGAATTCAGCATTGCAGATGCATTTTACGCGCCAGTTGTGATGCGTTTCGACTGTTATAAATTACCCATCTCGGCTTCTAGCCAAAACTACATGCAGAAAATATTGGCTTTGCCTTCAGTACAACAATGGATTGCTGAAGCCAAGCAAGAACAGACGTTTGTGCCTTTTGATGAGCCTTATCGCCAACATCGGGAAGAATTTTTAAAAGCCTGATTGAGACTCAAGTGAAGGCAAATCAATGCCTTCACTTTGCTAGCGGGTGATCAGATCGGTAAAGATTTTGACCTGATTGCGTCCCGCTGCTTTTACAGCATACAGGGCCTGATCCGCCTGACTGATAATCAGATGTGGCTCATCGGCACTGAGTGAGCTGCTAATTCCGAAACTGGCACTAATACTGAATTCTTGCTTATGTTCGGTGATAAAACGCAATTGAGATACGGCCTGCCGACAGCGTTCTGCAACCTTTTGTGCTTGAGCTGTATTGGTATTGGGCAGCAATAAAATAAACTCCTCCCCACCAAAGCGCCCAATAATATCCTGCTCTCTAAGATGGGTTGCCAGACATTGGGCGACTTGAATCAGGACCTGATCTCCCATGCTATGTCCGAAGTGATCATTAATATTTTTAAAATGATCTAAGTCGAGCAGTACAATTGAATATTGCTGATCAGGCTGCTGATGTAATCTTTCTAAATAACTCCCGATACTGCGCCGGTTCAAAACATTGGTCAGAGGATCGAGACGACTTAAAATCTGGATGGTCATTTCACGAGTACGCCATTGGGTCAGTAAGATTTCAAATAGAAATAAACAGGCCAGCAAGATGGGCACCAGAAAAAACATCATGCTGCCCACCCAAAATGGATGCATGGCGACCTGATTCAGATGTTGCATGTTAAATAATGGCGCGTAGGTGAGTATCCCGACCATGCTCAGGTAATTACAAAAGAACAAGGCCAGCGTTGCAGGAATGAGAGCGCAATACACCATACGGCGGTCGAAAAGCACCAGACCGACACCCACGACACTGACATAGCCCACCATGGTGGCAGGACTAAAGCTGCCGACCAGATAGCTGTTATGGCACAGCATCGCGGTAAAGACCTGCACACTGAGGATCGGGAGGACTTCCTGTGCCCAGTGTTGTTCCCTGAACAGATGGCAGGGAATAATCAACAGGATCAAAACCACCAGCATAATCAGGCTGGTCCATAATTGTGAACGGACCAGCTTGAGATGTACCCATTCTGAATAAACAGGATTCATTAATACGAAAATGTCCCAACTGATCCAGAACAGGTTCATTAATGCAGCAAGTATCAGTAATAAAATGCTTTTTTTAAGCATGGTCCAATTGACGACAATATGATGTTCCCAAGAAAGCCTAAAGCCCCATCTTTTCGCGTCAGTTGACCTATTAAAATGAATCTTCACCATTGGCATGCATCCTTTTATGCAATGAGATTCCTAGGAACTGTATATCCGTCATCAAAATACGGAGGAACGATTATTCAAATAACAATAGCATCTTTAGAATGAGAAAAAAGTCTGCATCTGGAGGATTTAGTGCAAATCAGGACGGGAAAAATATTTTGAAAAATAAGCTGTTATCAGAATATTCAATGATTTTTATTTGATGATGACCAAACTGAATGAAGAGTGACAATGGCCAGCCTAAGCTGACCATTTTTTACACACATTTTGATGATGCTTAGTCGCGATCTAAGGCATGTGCGAATTCAGCAATATCTGCCAAGGCTTGTTTAGCCTCCGGGAACCAGGCATTAAACATCTGGAAGTTATGCCACATGCCTGTATAGAGTTTAAAGTTCACCTCTACATCGGCTTTTTCAGCTTTTTCTCTAAAGCGCTTTGAATCATCCAGCAAAATCTCTTTAGAACCGACTTGTACCAAAGTCGGTGGTAAGCCTGTCAGATCATCAAATAACGGTGAAACGCGAGGATCATCTGTCTGAATACCATCTGTTAAATAATGGTTGATACCCGCCTGCAATGCTTCAATGGACAGCAATGCATCATGTTTCTGGTTGAAGCGTAACGATTCACTGGTTAAGGTTAAATCCAGATAAGGAGACATCAAAATCAGGCCGCTTGGCATTAGTTCAGGTTGTTGTTTGAGGCGTAAGCACAATGCCAAGGCAAGATTCGCACCACAAGAGTCACCTGAGATAATGATATCTTTGGGTTTAATACCTTGAACTAGCAATGCTTGATAGACATCAAAAATCGCATCAATGGCTTCAGGAAAAGGATGTTCGGGTGCGAGTGGGTAATCAACATGAATCACCTGCATTTGCGTACGTGCCGCAATATCGGTCATCAATGCACGATGGGTATTGAGACTACCCAAGAAAAAAGCACCGCCGTGGATATGTAAAATCAGTTGTGTTGCTGAAGCTTGAGCTTTAATTTCCTCACCACGGACACCCGCTAAGCGTAATGGTCGAATTTGTACTGTTGGATTTTGTGGAAATATGCGACAGAGTTGATCCAGTAACGGCCGTAAAGCATTGAGCGCCAAATTAAATTGGCTCGGTGTCCGAATCGTCGCTTTAAGTAAAGATTCAGTAAAATAATATTTCCAAACAGTAGCAAATTTCATAATTTTTCCATATTGTTAGATGGGTATACCGATAAGAAAATTCTTGAATATAAGTGGCGCCTAGACATCATGATAAAAACTGAAAAATTGTGCGCTATGTCACTCTTACGCAGGTTATACCAAATAGTCATAATCAAGAATTGCAATATTGATTGAACTTCTCAATACTTTCAGTTTGAAAGACCCCTTAAGGATATTACAAAAATGAAGAAAATTGCTCTAGCATTTGGATTGCTCGGTTTAACAACTTTTGCCAATGCAGCGGATGCGCTGAATGGCAGTGTTTGGCAAACCATCGATGATGAAACAAAACAGCCGAAGGCGATTGTGAAGTTTACTGAGCAAAAGGATGGAACCCTCACCGCGTCTATTCAAAAATATTTAGTAGCAGGTCAGGAAAATGCATGCTCTAAATGTGAAGGAACTTATCACAACAAACCACTTAAAGGCGTGACCATTGTACATGGCCTTAAAAATGTAGGTGGTGTGAATTACGATGGCGGTTCAATTATCGATCCTAAGAACGGTAAAACCTACAAATTAAAAGCTGAAATTATCGAAGGTGGTAAAAAGCTGAAATTACGCGGTTATATTGGCGTTGCAGCTTTAGGTCGTAACCAGACCTGGATTCGTACCAACTAAGCACAAGATAAACATAAAAAAACCGAGCCTGATGACTCGGTTTTTTTGTATCTGCCGTTTATTTGGATTTAAGCAGATAGATCTTGATAAGTTGCTTCATCAAAGCCAATCACAAAACCTTTTGGCGTTTGCAATACAGGACGTTTAATCAGACTTGGCTGAGCAATCAGTGTTTCAATCAGGTTTTGCTCATTGCTGGTTGCATGCGTTTGCTCATCAGCAGTCAATTTACGCCATGTCGTGCCTTTTTTATTCAAGACTTTGTCTGCACCAATTTCTTTTAGCCAAATTGCTAGCGTTGCAGCATCAATACCTTGTTTCTTGTAATCATGGAACTCGTAATCAATTCCTTTTGCCTGTAATGCATCAAAGGCTTTTTTCATCGAATTACAATTTTTAATACCATAAATTTTAAACATGTGAAAAAACCATAGAAAGAATGAAAAATATGGATCAAAGCCTAACGTAAAAAGCAGGTGATGTGCCAGTTGAAATTTTTTATTAAGTTAATCGGTAGAGGGTTTTAAGAGGTAATGAAATGATCAAAACGATCATACTTTTTGAGCAAAAGTGCTAACGACAAGATGAAGAGAAAATATCTAATATCTAGAAAAGAGAAAACCCGCATTTAATCTTCCTGATTATGCGGGTCTCATTTCAACGTCCAATGTCTCATCCATGCAAATAAACTTGATTCAAGTTTATTTTATCTTCCTACGGCGTCCTATCCCTTTTTGGTCATCCTGACCGCTTCCCTGTGCCGTGAAGCTATAATGCCGTTCTAGCTGGTAAATAAAAATACACAAAAGCGACAAGTTCTGTAAGCTAAAGAAGCGGGTAAAGTGAACAAGTGTTCACTTATTCGTGTATTTTGTAGTCAATAATGACGGGTGCATGGTCGCTAAACCATTGTTCTTTATAGACCCATGCATTCGCAGTACGCGCTTTCCAGTCTGGAGAGCATGAATGATAGTCGATACGCCACCCGACATTTTTCGCACGCGCCTGACCACGATTTGACCACCATGAGTACAACTCTGCTTCAGGTCGCACTTCACGGAAGGTATCTACATAGCCCAACTCATCATACATATGATCGAGCCAAGCACGTTCATGTGGCAATACGCCAGATGACTTCTGGTTACCTGACCAGTTTTTAATATCGATGCGTTTGTGCACGATATTATAATCCCCACACACAATGATTGATTTATTCTCTTCACGCCATTGTTTTAGTATTTGGGCGTACTCTTGTAAGAACACATCTTTGCGTGCTTGTGCTTCATCACCGCTTGATCCTGATGGCAAGTATAACGAGGCAATATGAACAGTTTGTGACAGCCCTAAATCAAATTCAGCCGAAATAAAACGGCCTTGAGTATCTGCCAGTTCAAAGCCTAAGCCGTTAGTAACGGAAACGAAAGGCAGGCGGCTATAAATTGCTGTGCCTGCATAACCTGCACGCTCAGCTGGGAATAAGTGGGTGTACCATCCTTCAGGTTTAAATTTATCCGTCCATTGCTCATGCGTAATACGACTTTCCTGCATACACACCACATCTGCACCCGACTGTTCTAACCATTCGAGTAAGCCTTTGGTGACAGAAGCACGCAGGCCATTTACGTTAATTGAAACGACTCGAAGAATTTTTACATCACTTGGATAGCTATCCTTTGGTATCATACGTCTGTTTAACCTCAATTAAAGAATTTGGAGCACCTTATATGACAACGCCTGTGTCATTTCATCCGCAAGCTTTTATCGAACTCGCATTATCACGTGGTGTGCTTAAATTTGGTGAGTTTACCTTAAAATCAGGTCGTGTCAGTCCTTATTTCTTTAACGCGGGTTTACTTAACGATGGCGAAGCGCTGTCTTTGTTGGCACAAGGCTATGCCGATAAACTGGTACAGTGTGACAATGTCGGGGTGATTTTTGGTCCAGCATACAAAGGAATTCCTTTTGTGGCTGCTACAGCAGTGGCTTTGTCTCAAGTGCATGGCAAAAGTGTACCGTGGGGCTTTAACCGTAAAGAAGCCAAAGATCATGGTGAAGGCGGTGTGCTGGTGGGTGCATCAGTTGCAGGTCAGAAAGTCTGGATCATTGATGATGTGATCACGGCGGGAACTGCGATTCGTGAAGTGGTGACCATCTTGAAAAATGCAGGTGCAGAAATTGCAGGCGTGTTGGTGGCTCTAGATCGCCAGGAACGTGGTCAAGGCGAACTTTCTGCGATTCAGGAAGTGCAAAAAGAACTCGAAATCCCAGTGCATGCATTAATTACCATGAAAGATTTGATGGATTATCTGGATGCCAAAGGAGAGAAAGAAGCTTTAGCCAATATGCAGGCGTATCGTGAAAAATATGGCATCTAAGTTTTAGCTGTATAAAGAAAAGGAAGCGAAGGCTTCCTTTTTTATTATGAAATATTTCACATATGCGTGGTCAATCAGAAAAAATGAAAGTTTTGACGGAAGGCGACTATTTCATCTTACAAAATAGTCTCTTTTATTTAACATAATGAGAGAGTTTACAATTTATTACTCGGTAATCATATAAGAACAAATCACCTTCAGCTGTAACGCTAAATCAAAGCAAAATTACGAAAGCATAAAAAAATCAGAATTTATTTTTATTTTGAAACCTATTGTTAAGTAAAAAGCTCGAAAATGTCTGTTTTCGCCATAGAGATGTAAGCAGTTTTATTTATTTCCCAAAAGTTTTTTGAGAATCAATATTTGATGAATTTTGACAGCTATTTCATAGAATACTTATAGTGGATGAAAATTATACAGACTGGTGTTTCAGTAAATTATAAGCGCATTTCACTTAAATCATTATTGAACATCTATAAATAATCTAAAAGGAAGAAGTTTGAATGAAAAAAAACAATCCAAGATCTGGTGTCCTATATTCTATTTATATGTTATTGAATCCATTGCCTTTTGGTTTCTTTGTTGCAGGTTGGATTTTTGATATTTTTTATAATAAAACTGCTGAGGTCTTATGGGCAAAGGCAGCTGCATGGTGTATTACGTTTGGATTGCTATTTTGTATTATTCCACGTTTTATCAATCTATTTTATGTCTGGTTTCGGCCAGTGATAGAGCAAAGGAGGCCAGATGTCGTTGGGTTCTGGCTCTATGGTTTTGCCATCATTGCAGCGACATTTAATGCCTTTATACATAGCCGTGATGCTTTTGCCATCGTTCCAGCAAATATTATTCTATCAACGCTGACGATCCTTCTTATTGCTCTGCATTATCTATATCAATCCACTCATATACAAAATAAGCTGATTGGAGAATAAATATGAAAATATCAAATACATTTTTCTTTTCAGCTTTAGTTAGCGTCGGATTATTCGGCTGTTCTGGTGGGCAACCGCTTGATCCTCAAACACAATATGGCCCAGACCCACAATTACCTGAAGCCCAGAATTTCCTTGTTCCGCCGATGAAAGTGCCGAATGGAGTAGGTTGGAAAGCTCAGCAAACACCTACGGTTGCTGCGGGTTTAAAAATTGAAAAGATTGCAGATCAGCTCGAGCACCCCCGTCAACTATACACCTTGCCAAATGGGGATATTCTCGTTGTGGAATCTAATAGTCCTGGAGAGGCGCCACTGACCTCACCGAAACAGGCGATTGCTGGTATTGTTAAAAAATCATCAGGAAAAGGCGGTAAAGGGGGAAATCGCATCACTTTACTTAGACTGGAAGCAGATGGTCATTGGAAGAAGTATAAATTTTTGGAAAACTTACATTCTCCTTTTGGTGTGCAATTAATTGGTAATCACCTATATGTGGCAAATACCAATAATATTATGAAATACAACTACGAGGAGAATGCGACCAAGATTACCGACCAAGGTGTTGAATTGTCTGATTTGCCAGATACGGTGAATCATCATTGGACGAAAGCTTTATTGGCGAGTAAAGATGGGCAAAAATTATATGTTGGTGTGGGCTCAAACAGTAATATTACCGAAAATGGATTAGCGATCGAATATCGCCGTGCAACTGTTTTAGAGGTTGATGTTGCCACCGGGGCGAGTCGTATTTTTGCCAGCGGGATTCGAAATCCAACCGGATTGCAATGGGAACCAGAAACTGGAAAGTTATGGACCATTGTCAATGAGCGTGATGAAATTGGTGCTAGCTTGGTGCCTGATTATTTAACTTCAGTGCAGGAAAAAGGGTTTTATGGCTGGCCGTATAGCTATTTCGGTCAGCATGTCGATGAGCGTGTTCAGCCTCAACGACCAGATCTGGTTGCCAAAGCGATTAAACCTGATTATGCATTAAGCTCTCATGTCGCACCTTTGGGTTTATGGTTTGCTTCAAATACCACTCGGCTGTCTGAGCGGTTTAAAAATGGCGCATTTGTGAGTAATCATGGCAGTTGGAATAGAGACCCTCTCAATGGCTATAACGTTATCTTTATTCCATTTAAAGATGGAAAACCAAATGGCATGCCTGTCACTGTAGTCAATGGTTTCTATTCCAAAGATGAAAAATCTTTATATGGTGCACCAGTCGGCCTCACTGAAGATAAAACCGGTGCTTTGTTGATTGCCGATGATGTCGGAAATACGATATGGCGCGTTTATTCGCCTTGATGAAACAGTTGTAGTTTCTATTCCGAGACTCAAGTTGTTCTAAGAGTTTAGATATTTTTATCCAGCATGGCAGGCATGAGTATCTCTTTGATGCAAGCTGCTTTGCTGGTTGAAATAATAAAATGAATCGCCTGAATCACATCTGATAATGGAATCAGAGAATATTTAGTTTCTTCTAAAATGGCTTGAGTCGATTTGTCGATCTCGTATTCACTGGCAAGGTAGCCTAAGTTCAGTACACTGACACCAATCAAGTGTTCACGTAAAATTTTTATAGTTATTTTCGATATTCTATACTGAGACAATCAGAATAGTTTTAGCTTTTTTATATAATTAAGCCAATGATTCAGTTTTTAGAATCATTGGCTTTAGCAAAATTTTTCTAGTTATTCAGTAAATAATATATCTTATAGTTTTCCTAATTTACCATCTTCCATGTTCTAGCTCATGTAATGCTGGTGAGAAATTATAGTTTTTAGCTTTTTCAAACCAATATTTAGCTTTAACTTTATCTTTGCCTAATCCATTTAGCCCTTTAAAATAGCTAATCCCTATGTTATACATCGCTGCTACAGAGCCACTGCTTGCCGCTTTGTTATAGTAAGATAAAGCTTTTTTATAATCTTTATCTACTCCAAGACCATTTGCATATAAAACTCCTAAATTGTTCAGTGCTTCAGAACTAGTCTTACTGGCTTCATTTAATAAAGAAAAACTTTGTGCATAATTTATATTCTTTTCTCCTCCCCGAATATAAACCATTGCTAAATTATTTTTTGCTAAAGCATTTCCTTTATTTGCTTCACTTTCGTACCAACTTAAAGCCAAATCAATATTTTTATATTGGGTAAAATCACTCTCTATTTCCCAGCCCTTGATTCCTCTGTTTACTTCAAAAAGTTGGTTGTTTGTACCCGCAGGTAAATTAACTTTAGTTAAAATTTCTGTTGGTAAGTTCTTTGGTGAAAACCCACCATCATTATAGAGATTAGGAAATAATTTAACTATGCCCAAAGCTCCCACAAGTAAAGAGAGTAGGCCATATGCCAATACTTTCTTTTTTCTTTCAATAATATAACGTCCAATTTCAAGATTGTTGGTTTTTTCAGAAATAATTAAATAAAAGCTTAAAATGCTTAGATTAAATAACGTTAATGCTATCCATCTAAAGT
>NZ_LZPJ01000139.1:0-14287 GCF_001729365.1 Acinetobacter sp. YK3 | reverse complement strand
TTAGTTTAAGCTTTCTTTTTTGTGCTTGTACAAATAGTGCCCCATACGAAAATACTCATGAATTTAAATTAGCCGAAACTGGTAATGTTGATGCACAATATAATGTTGCAATGAATTTTTTAAATGGTGATGAAGGTTACCCAAAAGATTATGATCAAGCTAAGCGGTGGCTTGAAATGGCTTCTGAACAAGGTGATGCTTCTGCGCAAAATGCTTTAGGTATTATTTATTTAAGGGGCCTAGGTGGCGATAAAAATCTAAGTAAATCAGAATATTATTACAGATTGGCGGCAAATCAAAATCATGAAAATGCACAATTGCAGCTGGCTTTAATTTTATTAAATAACAACAAAGTTGAAGATTTGGCTGAAGCTAAAAATTGGTTAAGGAAATCTAGCTTGCTAGGGAATTTTGAAGCAAAAAGTAAACTAGAAGGATTAAATGATGAGAAATAATTATAAGTTTTGAAATTTATCTAAAATATTTATGGTTGAGGAAGGAAATGACAAATCACTTTAAGAAGTTACACATTTTTTTAATGGTAGTATTTCTTTCGAGTTGCTCTTTACTTGAGCAAGAATCATGTATCCATAATTTTAATAAGAGAGTGATTGAACTAAGCCATGATCTAAAGGTTCAGCAGGCGATCAATCATATTGACAAGAATTTTTTTTGTGGAAACCTAACTTATACTGAGTTTTATAATCATATAGATGTGTTACTAGCAAATTTGAATGATACTCAGAAACAAGATTTTTATACAATTTTATTTTTTGCTGAGTTTCATCGCAATGAAAATGGTGGTGAGTATATTGAATTTTTAACGAAAAATAATATCAATATTTACAAGCAATATAAGCTAAAAATGACTGACCAAAAGTTATTGGATAAGATGAAATATACTGATGAAGAATGGTTAAATATAAAAGCCTTGGGTGAGATGCTTCATTAATGTATTTTATTATGATTCATTATATAATCCTAAATTACTGTTTAAGTAATTAAAGTATAGATGTTGATTTTTGATTAATTATAAAGGGTAAGTTTTGTCTTCTGTAAAATCTTCTTATATCGCTGGTTTCTGGCGTCGATCATTCGCTTTTCTTATTGATTTATTACTGGTAGGTGGTTTCTGTTGGAGTGTGACTCAGCTTCTCTCTAACGTTTTGTACCAATTTCCAATTATATCTATCTTGGTTGGCTATTTTTTTGTTATTTTATATTTCAGCTTATTAAACAGTCATTTAAATTCTGGGCAAACTTTCGGAAAGCAGCTTTTAAAAATTAAAGTGGCAGACAAACATGGAGATGATCTTGCTGTCATTCCATCATTGCTGCGTTCAGCCATCTTATTTGCTCCATCATGCTTGATGTCATTAAGTGACTATTTTCCTATTTTATTTTTGTCTGAAGTATTCAACTTATTACTGGTCTGCTTACAAATCCTGATTGTTTATTTTTATATCTTTAACCGTCGCAATCGTCGTTCTGTCCATGATTTTATTGCGGGTTCAATGGTTGTTAACTTACAAAAAAATGATCAAGAACAGCCCGTCCCTGAGATGTGGCCTAAGCATACAATTTTTGCATTGCTCATCACTCTGGTGTGTTTAGGAACTGGGGCATCTTCTTTCAATGTATTTGATCGGGAGGAGTTTGTTGAAATTAAACAGTTTAAACACATTCAACCTGAAATTATTCATGTAAAACAGATTTCAGAAATGGAAGATGAATCAGAGACTCAATTCATTTTGTTTGATGTTCAGATCAATGATTTGTCAAAACTGAATAATTCATTTTTCGCACAAGAGTTCGTAGACAACCTACAAAGATTTAAGCCGCAGTTGATAAATGAAGACAATAAAATTTCATTACTTTTAAGTACACGGTTTCAATTTGGTCTAGCTTCATCCATTAATTTGAACATGTATTCAGTTAAAAAAACGCAGCAAGGATTAAAGGTTGTAGAAGAGATTTCTACCGTAAATTTTTAAACTATGAAAAAGCTGAAGCTATGTGTTTCATTAATCAAACGATTTAATTGGGATGCAAGTCGCTTCAAAAGCTTTATGAATGATTCATCATTAAACACACTCCGTAAAGACCGACTTTATAGTTTAACCATTGTTTGTGAGCATGAATTTCTTCATTTTCATATAAGGTTAAACAAGGACGTACAACAATGAAAAAAGCACTGCTTCTCTTAAGCTCAATGGGTGTCTTGGCAAATATGCCTGTCTTGGCAGCCGATTTAAGTATCGGTGACCCGAAAACACAATCCGGTGAACTGAAACTGACAGGCGCAATCCGTACCCGTTATATTCATAAAGATTATGTTGTTGAGGCTAATGAAGGTTCCAAGAACGATGATTGGCGACTGGCGGATATCAAAGCGGTATTGAGTTATGAAAATCCAAATTGGATTGCCTCAATGGATGTGCGTTGCTATCAGTATGATCGCTTATGTGATGCTTTATTTCTAAAAGATGCTTGGGCAGGCTATAAATTTTCAGATCACCAACGCGTAACAGTTGGTTTGCAATCGGTTGATTTTGGCTTTGGACGATTGTGGGGCAACAGCTATTATGAAACTTTGCTCAATACCGTGGGACTGGAAGATATTCAAAACCTTGGAGTGAAGTACCAGTTTAAGGACAACTTATATAATTTCATTCTCGGTTTTTATCCAACCGATGGTGGAAATTATAAAGGAACATCCAAAGATTCCAGTCGTTATAGTGGTAACTTTGTTCGAGCTGATGATTTGACTCAAGGCACCGATCTTGATGAAAAGAATATGTGGGTGACGCGCTTATCTAGAAAGTTTGATATCGATCAATCTCAGAATTTCTCGACTGAAATTGGTGGTTCTTACTGGTATTCGGAACTTGAAAATAATCGCACCAATCGAGATGGGCATCGTAGTACCTGGAGTGTCTTTAGCACCACCAATTATCAGGCATGGCAATGGTTGTTCTTGGCAGGCGAGCAGGACGTTAAAAATGCAGATGATCTTTTACCGAAAAGTTCGACGATAGGGGCTTTTGATTATCCCTATCAGGTGGCCAATAAGGGCAAATATATGGCCAATGAAATCAATTACACCTTTGCCAAGCCATTCCATCAGTTAGAAAATATTAAACCTTACGTATCTTATAGCCGTTTTTATAAAGATGAATCGGTTATCAAGATTCGGATCGCTTAATCGCAGGTCTGTATTTTAACTATAAAAAAATCGGCATACAGGGTGAATATATCTGGAGTCGCAATGACCCGATGACGGGCAGTGGTGCAGATGGCCTTGCTCAAGGTGACAGCAATCAATGGAATAAATTGTTCTATTTATCGCTGGGTTATTATTTCTAAGTTCAATATCGAAAATGAGCCAGTCTGTTCGTCATGGACTGGCTTTTTTATTTAGGCGATTCTTAGGATCAAAGCACCAATTAAAATGAGACCTGAAGACATAATTCGTACCGCATTGATGCGCTCTTTCAGAATAAAAATCGAGATTAGTGTGGCAAATAAAATTGAGGTTTCACGCAATGCCGCGACAACGGCAACGGGTGCAAAGGTCATCGCCCACAGTGCTAATCCATAAGAAAAAAATGAACCAATGCCACCGATTAAGCCTAAATGCCAATTCAGGCGGAAATATGCACCCATTTGTCGATATTGCATTCTCAAGGCGAACATCAAAAAGATCAGGCCTGAGAGAACAAAGCTCCATAAGATATAGGAAATCGGTGACCCAGACAGGCGGATCCCGTGACCATCCAGCAAAGTATAACCTGCGATCAGTACTGCATTCAGCAAGGCCAGACCAATGCCTTTGCGTCCCGTTTTAGGGGCAGCCAAGATCATGGATAGGATACCGATAGAGATGGTGATAATGCCAATCCACGCATTAAATTCCAGTTGCTCATGCAGCAAAAACGTACCGAATACTGCCACAATAAGGGGGGCAGTGCCACGCATCAGCGGATAGGTCAGCCCCATATCAGCAACGCGATAGATTTTGGCAACCAGTCCAAAATACAGAATTTGTATTGCCGTTGAAGCCAGAATATAAGGCCAGCTATCACTGTGTGGTATTGGAAAAAAGGGTAACAGGATCGCGGCTAAAACTGCTGCTGATGCCGTGACCAGTACCGTGGTTAAAAACTTATTTGTCCCTGCCTTTACAATGGCATTCCAGCTGGCATGGCATGCTGCTGCAATTAAAATAAGGACAAATATTGCCGTGCTCATAGGCTGCCTGCTGATTCATGATCTCGCTAATGTGCATGATATTGCTGAAAAAAGAAAGCACGCAGCTTATCGCGATTATAGAAATACTTTTTCAGTATTTGGATTGATTGGCTCAACTGGCTGAATCAGCTTTCCACGCGTCAGATTCTGGATATGTTGTAAACGGTTAATCAGTTCATTTTGAATAAATAGAATACAGGTCTGTAATTTTGACGAGCTTTTTAAACGCGAAGGATAAACCGCCCAGACATCGGCATCTTGCCAGTATTCAGGCAAAATGTGCTGCAATTCACCGCTAATCAATTCATCTGCCACATCCCAGATCGAACGTAAGATAATGCCATGTCCTTCAATGGCTAACTGGTGAATAATCTCGCCATTATTGGAAATGAAGCGCGGTGTGACATGGACGGACATATCTTCCGAGGTATGACGCAATTTCCATAAGACTGAGGACTGATCACGTTCACTGATGGTTAGGCAATCGTGGCTGCGTAAATCTTCCAGATTTTCAGGCATGCCATGTTTCAATAAATAACTGGGTGCTGCACAAAAAATCCGAAAATTTGAAACCAGTTTTTTGGCAATCATATTCGGTGCAATGTCATTACCAATTCGAATATCCAAATCAATGCTGTGCTGAATCAGGTCTTTGGTGTTGTCAATGGTATCGAACTGGATCTCAAGTTTTGGATACATGGTCAACAGTTTAGACAGAATCGGCGCAACATGTTTTCGGCCAAAACCAAAGCTGCTGACAATGTCGAGATGACCCGTTGGCGTGCTTAAGGGGTTATTGACCAGCTCACTGATTTCATCGAATTCATCCAGAATATTGGAGACCCGATCCAGAATCAGTTTGCCATCCTCGGTCAAACTGACATGACGGGTGCTGCGATGGAACAGTTTGCAGTTCAGGTTGGTTTCTAAAATATTGATGCGTTTACTGATAAATGCAGGTGAAACGCCCAGCTCCTCAGCTGAATCGACAAAACTCTTGCGTTTGGCGACTGTACAAAAAACCTTTAAATCCGATAGGTTAGGTAGATTATTCACGATCCGTGTCCATTGGGGTGATAGTTTTCTTATTGATCATTGTTGCCGAAAACAGCATGTTTACAGCTAAGGATATTAACCAAAGGTGTAAGGGAGCGTTATGGCAAAAAAGTATAAAGTTGCCACGATTGCGGGCGATGGAATTGGCTTAGAAGTTCTACCAGAAGGAATCAAGGTTGTAAAGGCAGCGGCAGACAAATATGGCATTCAACTTCAAATGGATAGCTTTGATTGGGCCAGCTGTGATTACTACCTAGAACACGGCAAAATGATGCCGGATAACTGGTTTGAAGTCCTGCAGGAATATGATGCAATTTTCTTTGGTGCAGTGGGTTGGCCTGACAAGGTGCCTGATCATATTTCACTGTGGGGATCATTGCTGCAATTCCGCCGTCGTTTTGATCAGTATGTGAATTTACGTCCAGTTCGGTTAATGCCGGGGGTGAAATGTCCACTGGCTGGCAAGCAACCGGGGGATATCGATTTTTATGTGGTTCGTGAAAATAGTGAAGGTGAGTACTCTGCGATTGGTGGTAAAGCCTTTGAAGGCACAGATCGTGAGTTTGTTTTACAGGAAGCGGTATTTACCCGTCATGGTGTCGATCGCATTTTGAAATATGCATTTGAATTTGCAGATCAGCGTGAGGCGAAAAAAATCACGGCTGCAACCAAATCTAACGGCATTGCGGTGAGTATGCCCTACTGGGACGAACGTGTCGATGAAATGGCTAAACGCTATCCGCAAATCAAGGCAGATAAACAGCATGTCGATATTTTAGCGGCACGGTTTGTATTGCAACCTGAGCGTTTTGATGTGGTGGTGGCATCGAATTTATTTGGGGACATTTTATCGGATTTAGGACCTGCATGTACGGGCACGATTGGTTTGGCGGCTTCGGCAAACTTAAACCCCGAACGGAAGTTTCCATCCTTGTTTGAACCTGTACATGGATCAGCGCCTGATATTTATGGACTACAAATTGCCAATCCGATTGCTGCAATTTGGTCGGGTGCGATGATGCTGGATTTCTTGGCAGACGGTGATGAACAGGTGATTCAGGCTGGACAGGAAATCATGCAGGCGATTGAGCATGTTCTGGTGAATGGCCCTAAAACGCCAGATGTCGGTGGAACTGCAAAAACCTATGAAGTAGGCGATGCAATTGCATCCTGTGTGACTGAGCAAAAAATGGATTTATTCGCGATGGAGTAAGTACCCCTTAGGGAATAGTCACTATCCGAGATGGATTGAATAGATATGGATAATCAAATTACAAAACCTTATACAGATAAGACGCTTGCGATCACCAGTCTTGCCGTTGTGTTTACATCAGTGGCTGGTCTAGCAATTTACTCATCTGAATCAATACAACTGGCTGCAAAATGGATGCAGTGGACCACGTCAGTGTTTACCACGCCAGTCCTTTTATTTGCTTTTTTATCAATTATTTTTACCTTCGGTTTGGCTTTTAGTAAATACGGCAAGATCAAGCTCGGTGAAGGTAAACCTCAATACAGCACGATGTCATGGATTTTCATGTTCATTCTATCTGGGATTGGGTCTTCCACCTTGTACTGGGGCTTTTTGGACTGGGCTTATTATTACCAAACCCCAGGCTTAAATTTAGCACCTGAATCGGCAGCAGCGCTGAAATACAGCGTGGCTTATTCTTTCTTTCACTCGGGTTTGAGTGCATGGTCAATCTATGCTTTGGCATCGATTTCACTGTGCTACAGCTATCATGTCAGAAAGAATAAAGGTTTGAGCTTGGCATCCGTGATTGAAGCGGTGACAGGTTTTAAAGCAACGGGTCCAGTTGGTCGTGTGGTTGATCTGATGTTCTTGTTGTGTATGTTTGGTGCCTTGACCATTTCACTGGTACTGACGGCTGTGACCTTTACCAACATTCTGTCGCAACTGACTGGTATTCCAAATACCTTTATGACTAAAGTCATCATTATTTTAGCGGTATCCATTTTATTCGCTCTCAGCTCTTATGTCGGTATGGATAAGGGGATGCAGCGCTTAAGTCATATGGTGTGTTTGGGTGTGGTGCTGTTCGCGATCTATGTGCTGTGCTTTGGCCCAACCCAATTCATTATGAATAATTCATTGATGAGTTTTGGTCTCATGGCGACCAACTTTGTGGATATGAGTCTGTTTACTGACCCGATGGGCGATGGAAAATTCACACGTGAATGGACTGTGTTCTATTGGTTATGGTGGATCTCTTATGCACCGGGTGTGGCGTTATTCGTAACACGTGTCTCAAAAGGACGCACCATTAAAGAAGTGATTCTTGCCATGGTCATCGGCGGTAGCGTTGGTTTATGGTTCATCTTCGGTGTATTTGAGAACTACAGTGTCTACAGCTTCATTCACGGTATGGTCAATGTCCCGCAAGTCTTGACTCAGCAAGGCGGTGAAGTGGCGATCGGTCAACTGCTCGGTTTACTGCCAGCAGGCAAGCTGATGATGTGGTTGTTCCTTGGCATTATGGTGATTTTCCTTGCAGCACATATGGATGCGGTCGGTTATGCCGTCTCTGCAACCTGTACCCGTGGTTTGCGTGAAGGGCAGGATCCGTCTCCAAATGCACGTTTATTCTGGTGTGTGATGTTAACTCTAGTGCCAATTGCGATGATTTTCTCTAAGGCGCCGTTAGACACCATGAAAACTGCGACCATTGTGACTGCCTTGCCGTTTATTGTGATTATTCTGGTGCAGACCTATGGGTTGGTGAAGTGGCTGATTGAGGATTATTCCAAGGTGCCATCGCATTTGATCGAGCAGAATAGCTTTAATGACTTGGAAGCACTTGAGCATACGGACTCAAATCAACAGATGCAGATTGATATCGCGGCAACAGCAGTTGCACATAAAAGCAGTCAAAAGGAATTGTTATGACCCAGCAACCGAACACGCGCTATGAGTTAAGCGAAGAAATGCAAAGTCTGGTGTATTGGAGCAGCATTTATTCAGCAGCGGATAACGATATTGATTCAATTCGTGCAGCCTACGATGCCATGTGTATGCATTACACCTTGCCACGCGATGGTGCTGTCAATATTGAAGATAAAACCGTTGCGCATGCCACTCATCCCGTCAATGTTCGGTTGTATTCACCACAGGGTGAGGCACCTGAAGCGGGTTGGCCTTGTATTCTGTTTCTCCATGGGGGTGGCTGGATGCTGGGCAATCTGGATTCGCATGAATTTATCACCCGATATTTATGTCGTGATCTGAATGTTGCAGTACTAAGTGTAGATTATCGTTTGGTACCAGAGCATCATTTTCCAGCCGCTTATGAGGATTGTGAAACGGTTTATAAATGGCTCCGCGCGCATGGCGCAGACTGGAACATTAACCCGGCACAGATTGTGTTAGCAGGTGACAGTGCAGGCGGCAATTTAGCTGCGGCACTGGCGGTTCAGCTACAGCATACAGGCAATCAGGCCTGTGGTTTGGCCTTGATCTATCCTTGTTTGAGCAGCAGTTTTGATACGGCGTCTTGCCAGCAGCATGCACATGCGCCGTTACTGACGCTCGAGGAAATGCATTATTACTTGAAGGAATATGCACCGAATGAAAGTGACTGGAAAGATACACGTTTAGCGCCACTGAATGCACAGGATTTTTCCAACATGCCACATAGCTTTGTTGCGGTTGCTGAATATGATCCACTGAGTGACGACGGACGTATTTTCGTGGACAAGTTAAAACAAGCCAATATTGCCGCCGAGTTTTATCTCGGCAAAGGATTACTGCATGGCAGTTTACGTTTAGTACGTGATTGTCCTGTGGTGCAGGATTTATATCAGCACATGCTGAGTTCGTTAAAGCAAATGTTCAAGTGATTTGAACATCAGCCAATTTTGATAAAACGGTCGTTAGGACAAAAGAGTTTAATGGAGTAAAACCATGAATGCAGTTGAAAAATTACCAGAAGATTTCTGTTCAAACCCAAATGTGGCGTGGACATTTCCAAAAGTGTTCTATACCTCATCTCAGGTATTTGAGCGTGAAAAAGAAGAAATTTTTGCGAAAAGCTGGATTTGCGTGGCACATGGCAGTGAAGTTGCCCAAGCCAATGACTATATTACCCGTAAGGTGATTGGTGAAAATATTATCGTGATTCGCGGTAAAGACAGCGTATTACGTGCCTTTTATAATGTCTGCCCGCATCGTGGTCATGAGTTGTTAAGTGGCAGCGGCAAAGCGAAAAATGTGATTACCTGTCCGTATCATGCATGGACATTTAAGTTGGATGGTAGTTTGGCATTGGCGCGTAACTGTGATCATGTTGAGTCTTTCGACAAGCAAAACTCAAGCATGGTGCCGTTAAAAGTTGAAGAATATGGTGGTTTTGTCTTTATCAATATGGATGAAAATGCCACTTGTGTTGAAGATCAATTGCCTGAATTTGCACAAAAACTCAATGAAGCTTGTGCTGTGATCAAAGACTTGAAACTGGCTGCGCGTTTCGTAACGGAAACGCCTGCAAACTGGAAAGTGATCGTGGATAACTATTTAGAATGTTATCACTGTGGTCCAGCGCATCCTGGTTTTGCAGACTCGGTACAGGTGGATAAATACTGGCATACCACCCATCAAAACTGGACGCTGCAATATGGTTATGCACGTTCTTCAGAGAAATCCTTCAAGCTTGATCCATCAGTCAAAGACCCGACATTTAGCGGTTTCTGGACATGGCCTTGCACCATGTTTAACGTGCCGCCAGGTGCAAACTTCATGACGGTGATCTATGAGTTTCCGATGGATGCGGAAACCACTTTGCAGCACTACGATATTTTCTTCACCAATGAAGAGTTGACTCAAGATCAGAAAGATTTGATCGAATGGTATCGCAATGTCTTCCGTCCTGAAGACCTTGAACTGGTTGAAAGTGTACAACGTGGCTTGAAATCACGTGGCTATCGCGGTCAGGGCCGTATCATGACGGATAAGCAACGTTCAGGCATCAGTGAGCATGGTATCGCGTATTTCCAGAATCTTGTTGCGCAGTATCACAAATAATTTTGTATCAGGCTTATTAAGGGTACGGTGAAAGACCGTACCTTGCTTTCAATCGATAGGATCATGACATGTCAAGTTTGCAAGGAAGTCAATTATTTCAACAACGCGGATTGATTAATGGCCAGTGGGTCAATGCGCAAACCAATGCCACCATTCCTGTGACCAATCCTGCAACAGGAGAAGAAATTGGCTTGATTCCGAATATGGGTGCTGCGGAAGCCAATGAAGCGGTTGAAGTGGCATATCAGGCTTTAGCATCGTGGAAAGGATTAACGGCACAAAAACGTGCAGATCTGTTATTGGCTTGGCATCAACTGGTTTTGAGTCATGCTGATGAACTGGCACGCATTATGACTATTGAGCAGGGGAAACCTTTAGCCGAAGCATTGGGTGAAGTGAAATACGCAGCTTCATTTATTCAATGGTTTGCGGAAGAAGGCAAACGCGTTTATGGCGATGTGATTCCCACCACCAATAGCCAGCAGCGTTTTATTGTGACCAAAGAACCTGTCGGAGTAGTGGCTGCGATTACGCCATGGAATTTCCCGATCGCGATGATTACCCGTAAAGCGGCACCTGCTTTGGCGGCGGGTTGTACCATCGTGATTAAGCCTGCCAATGAAACCCCATATTGTGCGCTTGCAATTGCTAAACTGGCTGAAATGGCAGGCATTCCAGCAGGTGTCATTAATGTAGTTACAGGCAAATCGCAAGAAATTGGTTCGGTATTTACCAGCCATGAAAAAGTCAAAAAACTGACTTTTACAGGTTCTACGCCGGTCGGACGTTTATTGATGCAGCAATGTTCAGATACCATCAAAAAACTGGCACTTGAACTGGGTGGCAATGCACCACTGATCGTATTTGATGATGCTGATTTGGATAAAGCAGTTCAAGGCGCAATCTTTGCCAAGTTCCGTAATGCGGGACAAACCTGTGTCTGTGCCAATCGGATTTATGTACATGACAAGATTTATCAGGCATTTACCGAGAAATTTGTACAAGAAGTACAGAAATTCAAAATTGGTAATGGTTTGGAACAGAATGTACAGATTGGACCGTTAATCAATGAAAAGGCCGTGCTTAAAGCTCAACAGTTAATTGATGATGCCTGTGGCAAAGGTGCGCAAGTGGCGTGCGGTGGTAAACAACATGCACTTGGACAAACCTTCTTTGAACCGACCGTGTTAACCGACGTATCGCGAGATATGGAAATTGTTCAGGAAGAAATTTTTGGCCCTGTAGCCCCTTTAATCCGCTTTACAGATGAAGCCGATGTGGTCGCACAAGCCAATGATACGATTTTTGGTTTAGCGGCCTATGTTTATAGCGAAAACATTTCACGGATCTGGCGTGTTGCTGAACAGCTGGAATATGGCATGGTTGGGATGAATTCAACCGCTATCTCCAATGAAGTCGTGCCATTTGGTGGCGTTAAACAATCTGGTGTGGGGCGTGAAGGTTCTAAATACGGTTTAGAAGAGTTCATGACCATTAAATATATGTGTTTAGGATTATAGCAACAATGCCTGTTGCGACTCTCTTCATCGAGGGTCAACAGGCAATATGCAGTTAAAATTAGAAAATGCTTAGATGAGCAGCATGCGGTAAAGAGGATTTAGACATGGCTAGTCATTATGAAATGTTCCCATCAGTGGTCACTCGTGTAGAGCAACTGACCCCATTGATTAAACGGTTCACATTTAAACGTCAGGACGGACAAAATTTTCCTCAGTTTAATGGTGGCAGTCATATCATTGTCAAAATGAATGACCAGCTATCCAATGCTTATTCATTGATGAGCTGTGCTCAAGATCTTTCGACTTACCAAGTCTGTGTACGTAAGGATGTCGAAGGTAAAGGCGGCTCCGTTTATATGCATGATCAGTGCAATGAAGGCTGTGAAATTCTGATTTCTGAACCAAAGAATTTATTTCCGTTGGCGGAAGAAGGTGAGAAACATATTTTAATTGCGGGTGGTATAGGAATTACGCCGTTTGTACCGCAAATGGATGAGCTGGCAGCGCGTGGTGCAGACTATGAATTGCATTATGCCTACCGTTCGCCAGAACATGCTGCATTGTTAGAAGAACTCAAGCAAAAGCATGGTGAACATATTATTAGCTATATTGATTCAGATGGAAAATATCTTGATCTCGATCAATTGATTGGGTCTCAACCTAAAGGTACGCACGTCTATGTGTGTGGGCCTAAACCGATGATTGATGCAGTGATTGATCGTTGTAATTACCATCGTTACCGCGATGAATATATTCACTGGGAGCAATTTGCATCTACCGTACCAGAGGAAGGTGAAGCATTTACGGTTGTTCTGGCGAAATCGAATCAGGAAGTGGAAGTTCAAGGGAACCAGACGATCTTGCAGGCGATTGAACTCCTCAACATTGATGTGGAATGTTTATGTCGTGAAGGTGTGTGTGGGACTTGTGAAACCATGATTCTGGAAGGTGAGGCAGAGCATTTCGATCAGTATCTGAGTGATGATGAAAAAGCATCACAGCAGTCCATGATGATCTGCGTGTCACGTGCCAAAGGCAAGAAATTGGTACTTGATCTGTAAGCTGTCTGACTGATTGCCTCAGCGTGTTTTTTAGCCACTCAAATCAATGTAGATGTGAAAGGTTCAAAATTAATATTCATTTAAGCTGGGGCAATTAATTTAAAAGGACGGAAATAACCGTATACACAGTACACCTTTCGCCACATTCCAGATGTGGCATTTTTTTGCCTTAAGATTTTGAATTAAATCACTTGTCGTAAATCACGTGCCGTTTCCTGTAATAACGGCAGAATATGGGTAATTAAATAGTCTTTGGTGGTGCGCATGGTCGGGGACACAATATTCAGTGCCGCGACTACGCTGGCATTGGAATCATAAATGGGTACAGCGACTGCATGTACGCCCAACTCATGTTCTTCACAAGAATAACACCAATCTTGTTCCTTGATTTCATGGAGTAAATCCAGAAACTCTTCACTATCGGTATGGGTATATTTGGTCAAACGTTTTAATGGATATTTTTCTAACCAGCGTTTTTGTTGTTCGGGCGTTAAATGTGCCAGTAAAATCTTGCCAGCCGAAGTGGCATGGGCGGGGAGACGATTACCCAAATGCAAGCCATAAGGATTGACCCGATCAGTTTGTTGATGGGCGGCACTACGGGCAATGGTAATTGCTTCATAGCTATCTAGCACCATGACTGAATAAATCAGTGAAGTCTGATTGGTTAAGAGATTCAGTAAAGGTTGACAGATTTTCGGAAGAGAAGAACCGTCGAGATAAGCTCCTGAGAATTTTAAAATTTTTGGAGATAAATAATAATAATGACCATCAAAATCTAAATAGCCTAAGTATTCTAGTGTCAGTAGGTGGCGTCGAGCCGCAGCACGGGTCATTCCTGTTTTTTCAGCCGCCGTACTCATATTCAGGCGGTGGCGTTCAGGCCCAAAACATTCCAGAATGGACAGACCTTTGGCAATCCCCGCAATAAAATCCTCATGGCGTATGGTTTTTTTATTTTCACTATGATGAATGAGTCGCGGACTTTTATCTTGATCATTTTCCATTGTTTAGATTATCCATTTCAAATCCTTTGACGAAGAATTATTCTAATCCAATCACGACTAATTTACTTGGATAATGTTCGATGATCGAACATAAAAAATAATAATCGAACAAAAACCATTTTAAAACGTAGAAGTCAGCGCAGAATTTATCAAGAATAAATAGAAGAAATCCGAACAAAACACTCAACTTCATTTTATCGGCTTTTAGATGGATGAATGGGTGATGCACAGTACAGGAAGTAGTCAGATGATTGATAAGAGTACCGCCTCATTGACCGAGGCACTGTCACAGATCAAGGATGGAGCAACCATCATGATTGGTGGCTTCGGCACCGCAGGACAACCCGCTGAACT
>NZ_LZPJ01000138.1:0-34002 GCF_001729365.1 Acinetobacter sp. YK3 | reverse complement strand
ATCAAAATCCTTAAAAATAATACATAAATAAATTTTTTTAATCAATTTTCAAGATACACTAAAATGTATAAAAACCCTATTTCAGGCCATTTTTCTAGACTGATCAGTTCAAAAAATGCGAAAAAACAGGCGCTCAAATCGTAAATAGATATAAATTTTCACCCTGTTTTATGCCAGCTCTAAAAAAGTAATTGAGCTAAAATCAACCGATCTTAATTTAATAAATTAACTCAATGTGCCAAGTTCCATGACACACCTTGTGGCTGTTGCTTTTATGTAGGATTAAGTTACACAAAAGACTTTAGATATGTCATAATTCAACACAATTTAAGGATTTTATTTTCGGTATTTTTTTTATGAATCTGGAGCGGGTCGATCTTAATTTATTAATTTATCTTGACGTACTTCTTCGTGAAAAAAATGTCACACGCGCCGCAGAGCAACTCGGTGTTACCCAGCCTGCGATGAGTAATATTTTACGTCGTTTACGTAACTTATTTAATGATCCCCTACTGATTCGCTCTTCTGAAGGCATGACGCCTACTGAGCGTGCATTGGAATTACAACCTCGTATTCGCGATGCGCTGTCAGATCTTTCCATGATTTTAGAGCCGCGTACCGAATTCCGTCCTTATACCAGTACTCGTGTGTTTCGTATCATGACTTCGGATTATGCCGAAGCGACCCTAGTGCCTCGTCTTGTCAAGGCATTGCGCTCGGAAGCGCCAAATGTTGTACTGGATTTCTTAACACCGAGTGATGTGTCTTATCGAGACATGGAGCAAGGTAAAGTTGATCTCGCCATTAACCGCTTCAATGAAATTCCACAAAGTTTCCATCAGGTTCTGGTCTGGCGCGATAGCTTTAGCTGTATTTTAAATGACAAACACCCTGCTGTGACTCACTTAAACCTGAAAAGCTATTTAGATGCACAGCATATCTGGGTATCAAAAACAGGAATGGGTGTGGGCTTCGGTGTGAATCCGGATAAACAGGCAGGTCTTGGCTGGATTGATCAGGCTTTAGAACGTATTGGTCAACGCCGTAAAATTTCAGTGTTTACCCGTCATTATCAAATGCCAGCACTGTTAGCACAAAATGTTGATTTGATTGCGACCTTGCCAACACGCATGGCACGTTTGCAAACACAAAATCCAAAACTGGTTATAAAGGATCCTCCATTTTATATTCCTGAATTTGAATTAAAAATGGCTTGGTGTCCTTTACTGCATCATCATCCTGCACATCGCTGGTTAAGACAGCTTATCCTGTTTGTTGCACGGCAGATGATTGAGGAAGAGAATCGTGAATTTCTCTTAAATAACTCACAGTTTTCACAATACTAAAATATTGCTCTATAATAATATTTAATTCCCTATGGATATGCTTGTTTCTTAAGCGAAATTGTTATAACGAGGTAATGATTTGATTACCTCTGTTCTTTTTTGTGTTACAACATATTCATAATAATATGCAACACAGGTGATGTGTGAGTCTCTTCCAAAATATTATTGTTATCGCCCTGCTTATTTCAGCAGCAGGCTTTTTATCACTCACAGAAATTGCTCTCGCTGGCGCTAGAAAAGTTAAATTAAAAATTTTGGCCGAATCTGGCGAAACCCGCGCACAAAAAGTTTTAGATCTACAAGAACAATCCGCTGACTTCTTCGCAGCCTCGCAAATTGGTTTAAATGCCGTTGCAATCTTAGGTGGTATTCTCGGTGAAGCGGCTTTCCGACCTTTCTTCGTTGACCTGATTGTACGGGTTTATTCAGGCCCTTGGTTAGAGACGATTGGTTTTGCCCTTTCCTTTACCATGGTCACTTCTCTATTCATTTTATTTGCCGATCTTATGCCAAAACGTTTGGCGATGATTGCACCAGAAAAAATTGCCATTAGCGTGATCGAGCCGATTCAGATTTTTATTAAAATCTGCAAGCCGTTGGCATGGGGCATCAATGCGATTGCCAATCTGTTATTCCGCTTATTTAAGGTCAATACCAT
The DNA here is from genome assembly GCF_001729365.1 of Acinetobacter sp. YK3. Taxonomy (NCBI): domain Bacteria; kingdom Pseudomonadati; phylum Pseudomonadota; class Gammaproteobacteria; order Moraxellales; family Moraxellaceae; genus Acinetobacter; species Acinetobacter sp. YK3. The sequence continues at coordinate 31,998 of NZ_LZPJ01000138.1, read as the reverse complement.
TCGTGACGACAATATTACCTTTGATGATATTTCAGCGGTCATGGATGCAGGTGCACAAGCTGGGGTTTTACAAAAGCAAGAACATCATTTTATTGAAAACGTGTTTGAACTCGAAGAACGTACTGTTCCTTCAAGTATGACCACACGTGAAAATGTAGTGTTTTTTACCCTGACAGAACCTGAAGATAGTATTCGTCAAAAACTGGGTGAATATCCTTATTCAAAATTTCTGGTTTGTAATGAACATATTGATCAGGTGATCGGCTATGTCGACGCCAAAGATATTCTGGTCCGTATTCTCAATAAACAGTCTTTTACACAACTGAATGAATCAACCATTCGTAATGTGTTAATGATTCCAGATACCTTAACCCTGTCAGAATTACTAGACCGCTTCCGCTCAACCAAAGAGAAATTTGCAGTCGTCATTAATGAATATGCCTTGGTTGTTGGCGTGATTACCCTAAGTGATATCATGATCACGGTCATGGGTGACTGGGTCACTCCAATGGATGAAGAACAGCAGATTATTAAACGCGACAATCATTCTTGGTTGATTGATGGCGGCACACCAATTGAAGACGTCAAACATGTTTTGGAAATTGAAGAGTTTCCTGAAAATGAGAATTACGAAACTATTGCTGGCTTTATTATGTATCGCCTACGCAAGATCCCGCGTCCTGCTGATGCCGTAGAATATGCTGGATTCAAGTTTGAAGTGGTCGATATTGACCATTATAAAATTGACCAATTACTTGTCACACAAGTTTTACCAAGTCAGGAAAATGAGTCTCTCACCACTTCCGAAGACTAAGCAAAGATCAAAAATAAAGCCCGATTTACGGGCTTTATTTATTTCATTACAAACCAGATCAGAACAGCCAATATCACAATAATAAAAACAACAACCTTTATTCCACCACGACTTTTCTGCGCCAACTGCTCCTGCACATGGGCCTGTTCTTGTGGATGTTCTTGCAAATACTGATCAATTAAATCTTTTGATTCCTTCAAACCTAATCCTGTTTGCTCACGTGTAATCTTGATGGCATCAATCAATTGCCCTTCACGTAACACATTTAATGCTTCAGGTGGAATACGAGGAAATGAACTCATAAACTAACAATCCTTGTTATGTTTGACGATGAGTAGAACGGGCTACTATCCGCGCTTAGTTTCCGCCGAGTTGTGCCAACAATGTATCCAAAGTCGCTTGATAATGGATCGTAATATCTTCTGCTAAAATCTTATATGCATTGTCAAATTGAACCATTGGCCAGCCTTCTTTCCAAAATGGAAAAATATTGTGCAAGTCATGAGTCACCGTCGCATCTTCACGACCAATGGCCTGTGCAACCTGAGCAAGCACCTGTGCAGTTTCTGCACCATCAATGGCTAAATAATCAATTCCACGCGCTTTTAAAATGCGAATACGGTCTTTTTTATAACGAATTTTTTTAGCTTGGCCTGAATTTAAACCTAATGCCAATGTTACAGCTTCAACGAACTTGTCTTCAAAACTTGTATTCAGTGCAACCAAAGCTTGTTTATGTGCTTCTTGACGACCAGCTTTCCCCCCATTACGGATAATCTCATTTGCTTCCGTATCCAGCTTATCTTTTTTCATAGACTGTAAAATGTCTAAAACTTCGATATCGCTTAAAGATTCAGGAGATTGCTCAATCATGGGAGACCTTATACACATAAATAAAGAAACATTGTCTCATAAAAGCGTTATCAAAGCAGAATAAAAATGAAAATTGGCATTCTATCTGCATAATTTTTTATATCGGTTTGCAAAATTTATCCCAACGAGTTCAGGTTGCTTTTAGAAGATGAATGAATTTGTTTGCTAATTTATTTTTACCCTGATAATATTATTTTACCCGTATAAAACTATTTAAATAAAATGAATACTCAAAATACCTATACTGCTTTTTCAGGTAACACGCTGATTGCTCAAGCGCAACTTCCTGACATTGCATTAAAGCTCAAACGTCTTTCTGAAACTGCCGAGAATATTTTGATTTTCAATGATCAAACTGGTCGACAAATTGATCTTGATCTTTCTGGTTCTGAACAAGAAATCCAACAACGTTATAGCGAGCCTGAGCCAGCAAAAAAAGTTGGGCGACCGAAGCTCGGCGTTATCTCTCGTGAAATTACTTTACAGAAAAAACATTGGGACTGGTTAGACCAACAGAGTGCCAGTGCATCAGCCGTGATTCGAAAGCTGATTGATAAGGAATTGAATGACCCAGCATCTGAAAGCAATATCATGCTTGCCAAGCAAGCCACTGATCGCTTTATGTCGGCGATGTTAGGCAACATGCCCAATTACGAAGAAGCAACTCGTGCTTTGTATCAGGGTGATCAGGCTGTTTTCTTAAAACTAATTAAAAACTATCCTTTAGATCCCCAACAATATATTTGTAGATTATCCATGCATGCCTTTTAAAAAGGCAGCTTTGATTTATTGAGAAGCCCCTATTGCAGGGGCTTTTTTCAGGCCAAGTTTTTCTTTTCTTTATACTCTTTCACCTTTCGATCACTCACATCCTCTGGATAACAATAAGGTGTGTATCCGCCTGCACGGTTATAAGCACTACGTTTTCCACAGCGACTACCATTACGTGCAGTGTTATAGGGGCATGGGCAATTACCTGGATAGCTCTCAATAGATTCTTGAATAATTTTTCGTTTAATTGCCGCTGTACTATTCCCTACCTGTTTGGCCTCAACATTAAAAGCCAGACATAAACCCATTAAAAATAATATTTTTTTCATACCTACCTCTCTAAGGCAGGCATTGTATAGAGAAATATTTTATGTGAAATATCATATATATTTTAAATGATTTATTATTAGACGGTTAAAGCCATAAGCATAAAAAAACCCGCTTACGCGGGTTTTTTCAAATCAATTCAGTCTATTAAAGACGAACCAATTCCACTACTTTCTCAGTGGTTTCTTCAACCGTTTCTGCCGTAATATCAGTATCTGTACCTTCAACAGTTGTCGTAATAACCACCACACCTGTTTCACGTAACAATGTAATTTGCTCAGCCGTTAAATTAGCTTTTGCAATCGCAACCACACCTTGCTGAATCAATAAACTCTCTAAAGCTTGAGCTTTCTCAATCAACTGTGCAGAAACACCAATTACCGCAGGCTTCTGACCTAAACGAGCTGCACGATCTTCCGCAGTCACAGGATTGCTATGTGCAGTCCATTCAACTGCCGCTTCAACCATACCTGCACCAACAGTGACGTTGCTTAAACGGTCAATAAAGATAAATGAACCTGTATAACGGCTGTCTTGATATTGGTCAAAGACCACTGGTGCATCAAACTCAACCACTACATCCGCAATTGCATTCAGTTCAAGCTCTTCAACTTGCGTATGCTCTAATGTATTTACATTGACACGGAAGTTAATTGCAGTGACTTTAGCCGGAACTGTCTGAGTACCAATTTTGACGTTGTAAAGCTTACCTTTCACCAATGGATGTTCATTCATCCAGACCACTGAAGCACGAACACTACGTGAAATCAAAGGCTGCTCGCCCGCACGGACTAAAACGTTACCACGAGAAATATCAATTTCATCATTTAAAGTTAAAGTCACGGCCTGACCTGCAACGGCCTGCTCAAGATTGCCATCAAAAGTGACAATCTCTTTCACCGTTGATTTCTTGCCTGATGGCAATGCAACAATCTCATCACCTACATTGATTGCACCTAATGCAATCGTTCCAGCAAAACCACGGAAATCAAGGTTTGGACGGTTTACATACTGTACTGGGAAACGGAATTCATGTTTATTTGATTCGCGCTTAATTTCCACAGACTCAAGAATGCTCATCAAGGTTTGACCCTTGTACCATGGCGTGCTTGCAGATGGATTCACCACATTATCGCCATTCAATGCCGAGATAGGCACGAATAAAATATTCTCAGGACGACGATCGCCGAGTTGGCTTACGAATGCATCATATTCAACCTGAATTTCGTTGAAACGCGCTTCAGAGAATTCAACCAAGTCCATTTTATTGATCGCAACAACGATATTTTTAATACCGAGTAAGCTAGCAATAAATGAATGACGGCGAGTTTGGGTTTGCACACCATAACGCGCATCAATCAGGATAATGGCAAGATCGGCAGTGGATGCACCTGTTGCCATGTTACGTGTGTATTGTTCATGTCCAGGCGTATCCGCAATGATGAACTTACGCTTTTCAGTAGAGAAATAACGATAAGCCACGTCAATGGTAATACCCTGCTCACGCTCTGCCTGTAGACCATCGACCAGCAAAGCAAGGTCAGGTGCATCACCTGTGGTTCCCACTTTCTTACTGTCACGTGTTACGGCTTGCAATTGATCTTCATAAATCAATTTTGAATCGTAAAGTAAACGACCAATTAAAGTACTTTTACCATCATCGACGTTACCGCAAGTCAAAAAGCGCAATAAGTCTTTTTGTTCATGTTGTTTTAAATAACCCAAGATATCTTGGCTAATAAGATCTGATTGATGAGACATTGCTCAAAACTCCACATATTCTTTAGAAATCGCTTTTAATCTCCCTAAATCCCTCTTTAAAAAGAGGGACTTGCTTAAGGAAACTAGAAATAACCTTCTTGCTTTTTCTTTTCCATCGAGCCCGCTTCGTCGTGGTCAATCATACGACCCTGACGCTCAGAACTGGTTGCTAAAAGCATTTCCTGAATAATTTCAGGCAAGGTATCTGCTTCAGACTCAACTGCACCTGTTAACGGATAACAGCCAAGTGTACGGAAACGTACCGATTTCATTTGTGGAACTTCACCCTCTTTTAAGCGCATACGTTCATCATCCACCATGATCAACGTGCCACTGCGTTCAACCACAGGACGAACTGCAGAGAAATAAAGAGGAACAATCTGGATATTTTCCAGATAAATATATTGCCAGATATCTAACTCAGTCCAGTTCGATAATGGGAATACACGAATACTCTCACCCTTGTTCACTTTACCATTGTAAAGATTCCAAAGTTCTGGACGCTGGTTCTTAGGATCCCAACGATGCTTACTATCACGGAACGAATACACACGTTCTTTGGCACGTGATTTTTCTTCATCACGGCGCGCGCCACCAAATGCAGCATCAAACTGATACTTATCCAAGGCTTGCTTTAAACCTTGGGTTTTCATGATGTCGGTATATTTTGAACTACCATGATCAAATGGATTAATCCCTGCATCACGACCTTCAACATTTTGGTGCACGATCAAATCAAAGCCGTGTGTTTTTGCCATATTGTCACGGAAAGCAATCATGTCTTTAAACTTCCAGCCCGTATCTACATGCAACAACGGGAATGGAAGTTTTGCCGGATAGAAAGCTTTGAGTGCAAGATGCAACATCACTGCTGAGTCTTTACCAATTGAGTAAAGCATCACAGGATTTTCAAATTCGGCTGCAACTTCACGAATAATATGAATACTTTCTGCCTCAAGTTGCTTGAGGTGCGTTAATCTATTTTCAGTCATGTACAATTTCCCCCTTATCCATGCTATCCATAAAATCTATAAGTGGTATCAAACCACCACTTTGAAGACTGTGTGGAGGAACGAGTGCCATAACAACTCCAATTTTTCATGATATCAAGATTCTTACTCGTGCTACTTTCACGATCGAGTAAAGGATATTCATTATAATAATTTAGATTCGATTCTTTAGCTTGTTTTTTCATATCAATATGCAAAATTATGATATGAAAATAAGTTTATGGAATATCAATACAATCTATTTCACATGAATAAATTAAAAAAGAAGCCCATCTGGACTTCTTTTTTTATCGGCTCAGCTTTGTTTAAAAGCGGAACATTTTTGTTTCTAATGGAATTTCAACGCCTACAGAAACACCACCATCACTGCCATGTAGGTCAGAATCACTCACCCAACCATTCACTTTCAATGGAATTGTTGGTTTTAGATAATGTGTCCAGGTTAGATCTAAACCTTTAATTTTATCTGCTTTAGGAAATGCATCGTTATTCAATTCGACACGGCTTGTTTGACTGACATTTGCATATAGTAAACGTCCACTCAGGCGATTCATCACATCAAAACGAATATCACCACCAACCGAATACATTTGACCATCGCCACCCATTGCATGACCTAACGGGAACCCATGCTGATAGTAACCATCTTTATATGTGGTATGGCTATATGAAATACCTTTTGCTTCGCCATTGGTACGTGTGTCCGCCCATTCTGCGTAGAGTTGGTACGGCATATTTTTATAGCTTGATGAGAAATCAGCACCACCGAGGTACATATATTTTGCAGGTAGGCCACCCGCTTCATCTTCACCTACAAATTGTGTATATAAACTGACTGGCACATTAAATAATGGTTGTAAGAATAAGCGACCATCAAAGCCTGCAATCTGGTTAGATGGATCTTCTTTACCTGTACCACCATTGTCTTTGGTGCCTGTCCAAGCATCCCACAATGAGCTAAAGCTTTCAGGTCGTCCTTCTCCACCCCACTGAATCGCACGTGAAGCACCGATTTCTAAGGCTGGAAATGGTCGTGCAGTTAAGCGCAAACCAATTAATTTTGTGTCAGGAACAGCTTTATAGTCATCTAACTGACCAGCAAAAGCCTGATATTGCCACGGCCCAATCCAAGACAACCATTTGGTTTCAAATGCATCTTGAACTGCACGTTGCATTGTCACGCCATATACTGGACGGCTGGCATCACCACGAATCAAGCTACCATCATGTCCCGGCCCCCAATAAGTCGGAATTTGACCAGCGACAATCCATTGGTTCCAAAGTTTACCTGCGATATACGAACCTTCGACATTGACGTCGTTTCCATTATCAATCAATGGATCTTTCTCTCCATTGACACGCAGTTTGGCATCCCAATTCTCACCACCTGCATTGAACTCTACAGCGGCCTGATATTGAGATTTCTGGTTATCACCAAAAGCCTGAGGAACAGTTTTAAGATCAGTACCAGCATGCAAACCGACTTTGACTGTTTCATTATCTGCCTGTAATGCATTCAATACAGAATTAATGACTTTCTGCTGCGTGTTATTGCTCACTTTTGCTTGTGACAATGCACGTTGAATTTCATCACCGCTCATTGGCCAAGTCGATGTACTGATTTGAATGACACCTTGCTGGTTTAACCAGTTTAAATCCGTTCTTAAATTTTCATCGTTGAGTACAAGACCCTGAGCAAATACAGGAGAAGAAAGAGCAGCAAATAATGCGATACAAAGCGATTTTTTTAAAAACATGTCCAGACTGTTCTCAAATTTATTTATGGACACATGATCGTTGGTTTATGAGCACATTTCAATCGTCAAACGAAACAATTACATTTTTTAACATGCAGGATAAAATTGACAATAATTGATGCCTGTCAGTAACATTTATTTCACCTATAACACGACTGAAATCAAATAATGAAAATTATTGCGACATTTATCCTTGCGGCAACAATCTCAATTCCTGCGTTTGCTCAGCCAGCGTCAAACCAATCTGTAAAAGAGTTATTAAAAATAACCAAGTCTGAACAATTTCTTGGTCAAATGAGTCAGCAGATGAATAGCATGATGCATTCAAATATGGATAAGATCACTCAAGGCAAAAAATTAACAACAAAACAAGAACTTGCCATGGTAAATTATTCTCAGGAACTTGGCAAAATTATGCAAGAGGAATTGACATGGGCAAAATTAGAACCAGAAATGATTAAAATCTATGCCGAAGAATTTACCCAAGAGGAAATTGACGGCATGATCCAATTCTATAAAACGCCTGTAGGGCAATCCATGATTGATAAAATGCCAATCGTGATGCAAAAAAGCATGCAAGTGGGCTATAAACGAATGGATAGCGTTACACCTAAAATTATGCAGGCCGCAGAAAAGTTAGCAAAAGAAATGCAAGCTGAATAATTCATTCAAGCATAAAAAAAGCCACGCTAAATGTGGCTTTTTTTAAGGTAAAGCGTATTAATCTTTACGGCGCATATGCGGGAATAACAGTACATCACGGATACTTGGTGCGTTGGCAAACAACATCACCAAACGGTCAATACCAATACCCTGACCTGCTGTAGGCGGTAAACCATATTCCAATGCTTCAATAAAGTCAGCATCGTAATGCATTGCTTCATCATCACCTGCATCTTTTTCTGCAACCTGTGCCTGGAAACGCTCAGCCTGATCAATCGGGTCATTTAACTCCGAGAAGCCATTGGCTAACTCACGACCACCGATAAAGAATTCGAAACGATCCGTAATATGCGGATTGTCGTCATTACGGCGCGCAAGCGGTGAGGTTTCAGCTGGATATTCAGTAATGAATGTTGGCTGGCGTAACTTGGTTTCTACTGTTTCTTCAAACACGATGGTTTGCAACTTACCTAAACCAAAACCAGGTTTAACCTGCTCTTTCAACACTTCTTGAGTAAATTTCGCCAAGAACTCACGATCATTGACATTTTCAGGGGTGAAATCTGGGTTATGTTCAAGAATCGCATCAAACATTGAGATTTTCTTGAATGGGCCTTTGAAGCTATAAACTTCTTCACCATACGGCACATCAGTAGTACCTAAAATATCAATTGCCAGCTTTTCAAGCATATTCTCAGTCAATACCATCAAGTCTTTATAGTCAGCATAAGCTTGATAGAATTCGATCATGGTGAATTCTGGGTTATGACGTGTTGAAACACCTTCGTTACGGAAGTTACGGTTAATTTCAAACACACGCTCGAAACCACCAACAACCAAACGTTTCAAATAAAGTTCTGGTGCGATACGGAGATAAAGCTCCATATCCAATGCATTATGATGCGTGACGAACGGCTTCGCAGATGCGCCGCCAGGAATCACATGCATCATTGGCGTTTCAACTTCCATGAAACGTTCATTGGTTAAGAATGCACGGATACCCGCTACCACTTTGGCACGAATCTCAAAGGTCTTACGTGTTTCTTCGTTTACGATCAAGTCGAGATAACGTTTACGATATTTCGCTTCAGTATCGGTTAAACCATGGAATTTGTCTGGCAGTGGACGTAATGATTTAGTCAGTAATTCAAAACCTTCAAGGTGTACATATAAGTCACCTTTACCAGAACGACCGATATAGCCTTCAGCAGCAATAATATCGCCAAGATCCAGACTCTTGATCGTTTCTAAAATGTCTGCTGGTAAACCTTTACGATCGACATAAAGCTGGATACGACCTGTCATGTCCTGAATCACGATAAATGATCCACGGTTAAGCATCACACGACCAGCAACCTTGACATAAACTTTTTCAGCACCTTCGATTTGTGCTTTATCTTGATCTTTAAATTGTTCTTGCAAATCAGCTGTATAGTGTTCACGTTTAAACGTGTTTGGCCACGGGCTCTTACCCGTTTGTTTTGCAGTCTCTTGGATTTGCTTTAACTTGGCATGACGCTGTGCGATTAAATCGTTTTCGGAAAGTGTTTGTTCAGAAGTCGATTGAGCGTTTTGTTGCGTCATCTCTGCCTCGATTAAGTAAAAAATGAAGTGACATAGAATAGCAGATCACAACCCATTTTCGTATTATTTCAATCAGACAATTCAAAAAAATGAATATTTATCAATTTTGAATCGAGATTACGCAACAGTTGGCCTTGTTAAATCAACATTCTCAGGGCTTATTTCTCAGCCAGATGTTTCACCATGGCAAGGCCCTGATCAAAGCCTTTATTCATAAATTCTGCATGCTCTGGCTGAATATCCACTTCAACATGCAGTTGCGTTTCGCCATTAAAATCAAACAACATATATTTTTCCAAAGCGCCTACCCAGTCTTTGACTTCATCACTGTCCAGATCTTCCTGACCATTCTTGATCATTCCCAGATGTTTAAACACAACCTCTTTCGGTTCATCCAGACTTTCAATGGTAGAGACCATGCCATTGCCTTTACCATCACCAAAATAAGTTCTACCCCCTATTTTCCAGTCTGTTTTCATGGTGGAATCACAGGCAAAGAATTTGGTCCATTCTGGATAACTTTCAGGTGACCAAAGCACCTGCCAGACTTTTTCAGGGGTCGCATAAATTTTAATATTATAAGATAAGGTTTCCATGCGTTATTCTCCTTCTATCGTTGTTTTCTTCATCATAACTTGATTTTGAATGTTTGTTTTTTATACATACTATTTTTATACGATTGGCTTTTTTCATTATATAAGTCCTGAACTTTTGATAAAAATTTAGAGCAATTGCTCAAATAACAAGACTTTCAGATAGAATTGCCATATCGCTTTTTGAATAAATGATTAAACTCTTGCATTTACTTTACTTAAATGTCGTTCTGCGTAAAAATCTAATTCCCGATTAACATAAGTTAGTTCCTCTTGCAGCGATCATAGCGACATTACGGAATAGTTTTACTGAAAGGCAACTTGAGCATACCGATCAGTTTGGAGAGTCACATGAAAAAATATCAATGTATCGTTTGTGGTTGGATTTACGACGAAGCAGAAGGTTGGCCACAAGACGGCATTGCAGCAGGAACCAAATGGGAAGATATTCCTGATGACTGGACTTGCCCAGATTGCGGCGTTTCAAAAGCTGATTTTGAAATGGTTGAAATCTAAAGATTAAAGAAAAAAGACTATGAGAATCATGGTCTTTTTTTCTGAGTGTTCATTTTTACATAAGAAAATACTGGAGAATATAATGCACCCTATCGTCATCATCGGATCAGGTATGGCTGGATATACCGTTGCACGAGAATTTCGCAAATTAAGCCCAGAGCAAGAGCTGGTCATGATCTGTGCGGACGATGCGGTAAATTATGCAAAACCAACATTATCAAATGCCTTTGCAGGTAAAAAAGCACCCGAACAAATTGCGTTAGGCGATGCTGCAAAAATGGCGACCCAATTGAATATGCGCATCGAAGCAGAAACTTGGGTCAAAGAAATCCATGCCGAAAAACATGAAATTATTTTAGAAAAAAATGGCGAAAGCATTACCCAACCTTATTCAAAATTGGTCCTCGCAGTCGGCGCAAATCCAATCCGTTTAGCGATTGCGGGTGACGGTAGCGAAGACATCCACGTAGTGAACTCCCTGATTGACTATCGTACTTTCCGTGAAAATCTGTCGAAACGTAAAGACAAACGTGTTGTGATTCTGGGTGCCGGCCTGATTGGCTGTGAATTTGCCAATGACTTACTGCACAGTGATTATGAAGTAACGGTCATTGATCTTGCACCACAGCCTTTAGGTCGTTTATTGCCAAACCATGTGGCAGATGCATTTAGAACCAATTTAGAACAGGCAGGCATTAAATTTGCCCTTTCAACGACCGTTGAAAAAGTCACGAAAATTAATGATGGTGAAGACTATGCAGTCACTTTAGCGAATGGTCAAACCTTAGTTGCAGATATTGTCCTTTCTGCAATTGGTTTACAGCCAAATATTGCTTTAGCTAAAGCAGCAGACATCCAGACCAGTCGTGGCATTATTACTAATACTTTATTAGAAACCAGTCAGGCTGATATTTATGCCGTGGGTGACTGTGCTGAAGTGAATGGTACCTTGCTTCCATTCGTCATGCCGATCATGCAACAAGCCCGTGCTTTGGCAAAAACCTTGAGTGGTCAAAGTACTGCTGTTCACTACCCTGCCATGCCAGTCGCAGTGAAAACCCCTGCCGCACCATTAACCGTATTACCAGCGCCACTGGATGTTGAGGTGAACTGGGAAACTGAAGAATTTGAAGATGGGATGCTTGCAAAAGCAGCGGATGGCGAAGGTACCTTAAGAGGATTTGTCCTATTAGGTGCAACTGCAGGTAAACAACGTTTAACTTTGACCAAACTGGTTCCGGACTTGATTCCAGCACAGGTTTAGGTTTTAAATACGAGGGTTTGCTGAGAAAAGAATGTCCGGCAAACCCTTAAGCGATAAAAAGAATTCAATTCGGAACGAATATCATGAACAGTGCCCTCCAGTTTAATGTGTCGCCATACGCTTCCTTTATGCAAGAAACCAAAGTGACTTTGGGCAATGGCATTGAATTGCATGTTGAAATTGGCGGTAATCCTGAACACCCAACGATTTTACTGATCATGGGTTTAGGCGCACAAATGTTATTCTGGCCTGATTTTTTCTGTAAAGCGCTGATTGATCAAGGCTTCCGAGTCATCCGTTTTGATAACCGTGACATCGGTCTCTCTTCTAAAATCCGCAATAAAGGCAAACGGCTCAATACCATGAAATTGATGAGCCGCTTTATGTTTGGTCTGGGTAATGAAGGTGCACCCTACACGCTTTATGATATGGCTGATGATGTTGCGATGCTGATTGATCAGCTTGGCCTAGAGAAAACCTATATTCTGGGTGCCTCTATGGGCGGTATGATTTCACAAATTGTTGCGGCAAAATATCCAGAAAAAGTAGAAAAGGTCGGCTTATTATTTACCAGCAATAATCAACCGCTTCTGCTACCACCTTATCCGAAACAACTTTTTAGCCTACTCGGTAAGCCAGCTGCACATGATGAAGAAACCATTATTAATCACAGCCTGAATGTTTTCCGTATTATTGGTTCGCCGGGTTATGTCAATCCAGTTGAATCAATTCAAACCATTCGCAAATTATATCGTCGTAGTTTTTATCCAGCGGGTGTACTTCAACAGTTTTTAGCAATATTATGTACGGGTTCTCTGTTACCATTGAACAAAACGATGACTCAGCCGACACTGGTTGTACACGGATCAAAAGACCGACTGTTACCACCAAGTCACGGGAAAGCTGTTGCAAAAGCAATTTCTGGTGCTAAGTTTGAATTAATCCAAGGAATGGGGCATGATATTCCTGCACATTTCATTCCACAACTTAGTGGTTTGTTTGCTCACCACTTTAGATCATCACACTAGGACTCTATGGCTGCATTACCCTCATTAAGACAGCTATCATATTTAGTTACGTTGTCAGAAACTTTACATTTTACTGAAGCAGCGCGTCGTTCCTTTGTCACCCAGTCGACTCTGTCTGGCGGCATCATGGAATTAGAGCGCTTATTAGGTGGCGTCTTAGTTGAGCGTGATCGTCAAAACGTCCGTTTAACACCTTTGGGTGAACAGGTTGTGGCACGTGCCCGCGTACTACTTGCCGATGCTCAGGATTTGATGCGCTTAAGCCGTGAAATGAGCGAACCACTCACAGGTGATTTGCATCTTGGTATTATTCCAACGATTGCGCCATTTATCCTGACGCAATTGCTGGAAGAAGTGCATCAACAATTGCCAAAAATCCAGTTGCATTTGCATGAAGCGCAAAGTGAAAAAATTGTAGAAAAGCTGGAGCACGGCAATCTGGACATGATTGTACTGGCTCTTCCTTTCGACACACGCAGCCTTAAAGTTGCCGAAATCGCGAAAGAACATTTGTTCTTGGTGTACAACAAGAAAGATACCAATGCTGCAAATGCAAACTCTCTCGATGACCTCGATTTATCACGCCTGATGTTGCTTGAAGAAGGACACTGTTTACGTGACCATGCTTTAAGTGCCTGCCCTGTGGGCGAGCGTAAAAATGATCACCGTTTAAAAGCGAGCTCATTGCCAACACTGGTGGAAATGGTATCGTCTGATCTTGGCTTTACCCTGTTACCAGAGATTGCCTTGAAAAACAGCATGATTCACTTTAATGAAGATATTGACGTGAAATCGATTGAAGCTGCCCCAAGTCGTACGCTGGCATTGGTCACACGTAAAAGTACGCCATTACAAAGTGAATTTGATGTGATTCTGCAAATTCTGCAAAAAATCACTGCTCACTTAGAATAATCAAATAAAAAGCCTGTAATTGATTACAGGCTTTTTTACATCAACAAGACTAATTATTTGATATCCAGCAAATTAACTTGCTCAGCCTGCACATCGCTCATCCGCTGCCCTTGATCCAGTAATTGATCAAAGTAGCTTTCAACGACTTTTGCCTGATCCGCAGTATTTTCCACTTTGTACATATTCTGACGAAATTCATTACTTGAACGTAATCCTTTGGTGTACCAAGCAATATGTTTACGCGCGATACGACAGCCAGAATACTCACCGTAGAACTCATACAGTTCAGCCAGATGTCCCAATAAAACTGCCTTAACTTCTGCAATATCTGGCGCGGCAAGATGCTCGCCTGTTTTTAAATAGTGAGCAATTTCCCGAAAGATCCATGGTCGGCCTTGAGCAGCACGCCCGATCATAATGGCATCTGCGCCTGTGTAATCCAGCACATATTTAGCTTTTTCAGGACTATCAATATCACCATTGGCAATCAATGGAATATCAATCAGCTGTTTCACCTGCTTGATCAGTTCATAACGTGCCGTATTTAAATACATATCTTCACGGGTACGACCATGTAAAGCTAAGGCAGCAATGCCTGACTCTTCGGCACGTTTCGCCACACGTAAAATATTTTCATGACCATTTAAAAAGCCCAAACGGGTTTTCAAGGTTACAGGCACATCAACGGCTGCAACTACGGCATCCAGAATACGGGCGACGAGATCTTCATCTTGCAATAACGCCGAACCTGCCAATTTATTGCAGACTTTTTTGGCTGGACAACCCATATTGATATCAACAATTTGTGCCCCATTTGCCACCTGATAACGTGCCGCTTCCGCCAGTTGTTCAGGATCAGAACCCGCGATTTGTGCAGAGATTGGCGCCAGCTCACCATCAAAATTGGCCCGATAAAGGCTCTTCTTGCTCATGCGCAAGGTCTTGTCTGCGGTCATCATTTCACTGACTGCATGTCCTGCACCAAAGTACTTACATAGCGTCCTGAAGGGCCTATCGGTGACGCCGGCCATTGGGGCAACAATCAAATTATTTGACAGTTGATACGAACCAATATACATATATTTTCTTACAATTTCTGACCAACATAGTATACTTCATTCGCCCGTTCGGCTCATCTTTTTGTGCGGTGTTGTCTTCATTATGAACAAATCTGTTTCGACTCGTCCTCTACTCAAAACATTTAGCCTGTTGGCAATCAGCATAAGCTTAACTGCTTGTGGCGACAATGCGTGGTGGTCAAATAGTAAAGAACCTGAAATGAAGGCAGAACAGATCAAAAAAGTTCTTCCGCCGCGTGTAAATGATCGTGAGTCATGGTCGCAAGATATTTTTGATATCATGCAACAATTGAGTATTCCGAAATCCAAGCAAAATGTGTGCAGCATTGTGGCGGTCGTGGATCAGGAATCTAACTTTGTTGCCGATCCTGCTGTTCCGGGCTTAGGTGAAAAAGCTGTTCAGGAAATCAATACCCGACTCAAGGAAAAGTTCGAAGCCAAGTTAGGTGAAACCATTGGCGGCACGGTGGCGGGTTATTTCGAAGATGTATTGAAAAATCAGCCATCGCCAGAAAATAATTACATGAGCCAGATGCGCAAAGTAAAAACTGAACGCGAACTGGATCTCCTCTATCGTGAAATCTTTGACTATATGTCAAAGCATTATCATGTGAGTGCTTTAACTGGTGCTGCTAAATTAATTGGCCAAGATATTGGCGAGAAAATGAATCCAATCACCACGCTGGGTTCGATGCAAGTACACATTAACTATGCCAAAGAGCATAAACGTCAAAGTGGCAATATTGCGGAATTGCGTGATGACCTCTATACCCAATATGGTGGGTTATATTATGGCATTCATCGCCTGATGGAATATTCGACCGATTATGACAAAGCAATTTATCGCTTTGCAGACTATAATTCGGGGATGTATTCAAGCCGTAATGCTGCTTTTCAGAAGATGCTTGAAGTGATACAAGATAAAGATCTTGATTTAGATGGCGATTTATTACTTTATAATAAAGATGGTAATCCACAATCCGCATTAAGCCAGTCAGAAAAAGAAATTATTGCTGCATTTACCAGTAATAGGATTTTGGTGACGCCACGTCAAATTCGTGCGGATTTAAAGAAAGAAAAAGAGAGAAAATTTGAAGATACACAGACTTACCTAGCGGTTCAAAAACTATATCAAACGAAAACCAATAAAGAACCAATTTATGCAATTATGCCTGAGGTGATTATTTCAGGGCCTAAACTCAGCCGTGATTACAATACCAATTGGTTCGCAAGTCGTGTAAATGGACGATATGAAACATGCATGCAAAGAGCGAAACGTATAAAACTGTAAATCTTGCCTTATTTGATTTTGATGGAACACTTTATCCCAAAGACAGTTTCACGGGATTTATTTTCTTTGCACTATCAAAACGCCACATTGTTAAAAGAGGTCTGAAAATCCTGCCTTGGATTCAGGCCTACTATTTACGTCTTTACCCTGCACATGCAATGCGACCACGTCTATTTGAAACCATGTTTAAAGACACGCCGATCGACTTTGTGGAAAAATTAGCACAGGAATATACTCAAAAATTATTAAAAAAATTAGATCCTGAGTTACTTAACCAACTTCGACAACACCAACAACGCGGTGACCATGTAGTTCTGGTCTCGGCTTCGGTTGACCTTTATCTGGCTCCAATCTGTGATGTGCTCAAAATTGATTTAATCTGTACCCAGACCGAAACAAAAGATGGTCTGTTAACAGGAAAATATAGCTCCGAAGATTGTAGTTGCGACCAGAAAAAAGTACGTATTTTAGAAAAGTATCATTTAGACGATTATCATGCGGTTTATGCCTATGGCAATAGTGAAGAAGATTTAGAGATGCTTTCACTTGCAGACTACCCTTATATGATGGGTGAGCAAAAAGGATTACCAGTTCTGGATTCCAAATATGCAAAATCAGTCGATATAAAAAAGCCCGCTTAAAGCGAGCTTTTTTATGGATGACAATTTAATAAATCGCCATATGATCTCGATGAATCATTTCAAGCGAACGTGCCTCACCTAACACCTGATAGACTTTTTCTGATGACAAACCTTTGATCATTTCTGCTGAACGTGAACTAAAATTGACACGCCCAACCGCAATACGACCACCATTTTTATCAACACATTCCACTACATCACCACGATCAAAATGTCCTTCAATCGCTTTCACACCGACTGGTAAAAGACTACGGTGCTTGCGCTTAATCGCTTCAACCGCGCCATCATCAATCACTAAACGCCCTGCCGTTTGCAAATGCGCTGCAAGCCATTGTTGATGTGCTGTGACACGATCGTTGTCTGTGGTAAATAACGTGCCCAACATCTCGCCCGCCATTAAGCGTGCTAGTACATTGTCACTTTCACCACTGGCAATCAGTGTCGGGCAACCTGATCTCGCTGCGAGGCGCGCTGCACGAACCTTAGTCACCATACCGCCACGACCCAGCACACCACCGCCACCTGCCATCTCGAACAGGCTATCATCAAGTGCGCGAACGGCTGAAAACAGTTTCGCATCTGGATTGCTACGTGGATCAGAATCAAACATCCCCTGCTGATCTGTCAGGATAATGAGTAACTCTGCATGTACCTGACCCGCAACCATGGCAGCCAAGGTGTCATTATCACCAAAACGGATTTCGTCCGTAGATACGGTGTCATTTTCATTAATGACTGGAATCACATGCCAATCAATCAGGTTCTGCAATGCATCACATGAGTTGAGGTAACGACGACGATCGGCCAGATCATCATGCGTGAGTAAAACCTGTGCGGTCTGGATGCCATGCTGATCAAGCACACTTGACCAAGTATGGATCAGGCCCATTTGGCCAATGGCCGCACAAGCTTGCAAACTGGGTAGATCGGTGGGTCGACTCGCAAGTTTCATGCGTACCATCCCTTCTGCAACTGCACCTGAAGACACCAGAATAATCTCATGTCCGGCATTGTGTAGATCTGCAATCTGTTTCGCCCAGTGCGAAATTGCATTTAAATCTAGACCTTGCCCATTTGCAGTGAGTAAAGATGATCCGATTTTAACAACGATTCGTTTACACGCATTGAGCTGACGTTGCCCATCGACCACTTCTATCATTTTTCCCTCGGTTTATTAGTCACGAATGTAGATACTTTCTACATCGCCTTCATCCTCATCGTCATCAAAGTCTTCGTCATCGTCCAGACCAGCTTCACGCTGAGCTTTACGCATGGCACGATAGGCTTCTTTAGCTGCGATGGTTTGTTCACGTGTTTCAGCTTCAAGCTGCTCACGGAATGCTTTAACTTCTGCTGCGTACTCTGGATCTTCAACTTCGCGTTCACGTTGTTGTTCGATCTGATCCATTAAATAGTACACAACCTCTTTGGTGCCTTCAGACATCAAACCAGAAGTTTTAAATACAGGGCCTTTCCATTGCAATTCATCAAGAATGTGCTGACACCACTCTTCTTTAGACTCTTCAGGAAGCTGGTCAAGTTTGTTTAGAACCAGTACCACTGGAAGTTTTGCCAAAGTTGGTGAGAATTTAACTAATTCACCCAAAATTGCTTTTGCATTATGTGCAGGATCTGAACCATCAATCGGTTGAACATCAACGATATGCAACAGGATACGGGTACGTGCCAAATGCTTAAGGAAGCGAATCCCTAGACCTGCACCTTCTGCTGCGCCTTCGATCAGTCCCGGAATATCCGCCATCACAAATGAACGGTGACGATCGGCGTCGACTACACCTAAGTTAGGGACCATCGTCGTAAACGGATAATCAGCAACTTTTGGTTTTGCCGCACTGACTGCACGGATAAATGTCGATTTACCTGCATTCGGCATACCCAATAAGCCAACGTCTGCGAGTACTTTTAACTCTAGACGGACTTCACGATATTCGCCTTTAATCCCGTGTGTACATTTACGAGGTGAACGGTTGGTTGACGATTTAAAGTGAGTATTCCCTAAACCACCATCACCGCCTTGGGCAACTTTGACACGTTGACCATCAGCAACCAAGTCACCAATAATGTCGCCAGACTCAGTATCAACAATCGTTGTACCGACTGGCACTTTTAAAATAACGTCTTCACCGCCACGGCCTGAACAGTTTGCACCCGAACCATTTTTACCGCGTTCTGCGCGATAACGACGGGTATAACGGTAATCTACAAGTGTGCTGGTATCATCATCCGCCTGGATGTAAATACTTCCGCCACGTCCCCCATCACCGCCATCTGGGCCACCAAAAGGGACAAATTTTTCACGGCGAAAACTGGCTACGCCATTGCCACCGTCGCCAGCCTCTACGGTAATGACTGCTTCATCAACAAAGCGCATGTGCCAATCCTCTGAATTCTTTAAAACGGGGTATTTTGCCACATTTTAAGAAAATTCTCGAATAGAAAAATCAGCAAATTGATTTTTTTAAATTTATTCTGGGTTGAATATTCAAATTGAACAATTCAGCACCGAAAAATATCAATTTCGACAGAAGATTTATCGCCTCATTTTTTAACAACTGGAAAATATCGATTACGGTTTTACATTTTTTAAAGGTAACGCCATTTGCATATCCAGATTGGCTTTGGTCTGCTGCACCGAGTTATACATGATCGCATCAAAAGACGAGATTTTGCTCATATTAATCGCATCATTCATATAAAAGCTGGGTTTAAACTGATGTTTTACAGGCAGATTAATCGACTCATCAAAAGCAAAATGCACTGGCCCATCAAATACGATTTTTACAGGAACGGTATAGGTTCGCTTCAATTGAAATGGGATATCCAGCTTCACTGGAATATTTAGGCTCAACGGAAATTTCGGCAGTAATTTATTTTGATAGATCAGATCGGTATTGGTCTCAATCGGCACTACATCATCGACTTTAAGCACGGTTTCATAATTAATATCAACCGTAATCGGGGTTTCGACCTCAAAGCTTAGATCAGCCAGATATTTGCCTTTTAAAGGCAAGGCCAAACTACGGTCAATATCCAGTACAGTATTTAATTGACCTTCCGACTTAACGCGCAGATGCTCTCCGACCTGAATCTTGGTACCTAATGATTCAGGTAAACGAATATCTGCTTGCTGTGCAGAAACGATTAATGAGGCCTGAATATTCAGATAAAACCAAAATAAGATCGCAACCAGCGTTGTGACGATCACAAAACTGATCAACAGGCTTTTCAGTGATTTGGTTATATCCATCACTCACCTACTTTGACATCGGTTGGCGTTGCGGGCTCATCTACAGCCTGTGTTTTTACCCGTCCCAAATACATACTGGATAAAGGAATTTTGAGTTCACCCTGCGCAATTTTGACAGGTAAAGTATTCTTTACATCGACAGAAGCATTCAGTTCAGAGGTAATCGGCACATTTAAATTACCTTGAATCGGAATATTGGCATTCAGCTGTGCTTTCAACGGAATATTTAAATTTTCCTTGAGGACGGTACGCACTGGCGCATCAAATTTCAAATGTACTTTTTGTTGTAATGGCACCTGAATATCAATCGGTACATCCAGTTGCAAAGGAATCGAGCCTTTTAAAGGCAGTGTCACATCCTTGCCTAAAATTTTAACCTGTACCTTGGTATCGATCGGTAGACTTTGATTGACCTTAATAGTTTCTTTGACAGGAATGGTGGTACTGATCGGAACCTGACTATCAAAGTACACACGCGGTGTCAGGGTTTGCGTCAGTGGAACATTCAGTTGCTCATTGATCGGAATCTTGGCATCAACACGTCCATTCACATCAACATTGAGTGCATCTTTTACTTTTACCCGCACCTGCAATGGCTCTTGTAAATCAATCGCAACATCTTGATTCTTCAACGGGATATAAATATTAAAATGCTTGAATACCCACATTGCGATATATACACCACACAAGTTGGCCACAACAATTAAAGCAAATACCACGAATAAACGTCTGAACTGCAACAATGATCTATCCCTTGTTTAATTATTTCCCTTTTCCTGCATTCTCATCGATTTTTATGTTTTATTCAGCATATATTCTGTACAGTCATTAAAAAAGCCCAGTTTTAAACTGGGCTTTTTTTTATTGCTCTGTGAACAAACTATGCGTTTGTTTCAGCAGGAACTTTGGTATAGCTTACGCCACACATCTGTTCAGCAATACGTAATACCTGACAGCTATAACCAACTTCGTTATCGTACCAAACATAAGCAGTTAAACGTGTACCAGAAGCGATTGTTGCTTGCGCATCAAATACACCTGCTGTACGTGAACCGATAAAGTCACTTGATACAACTTCAGTCGAGTTGGTATAACCAATTTGACCTTGTAATTTAGAGTTGATCGAGATTTGACGAATGTATTCGTTCACTTCTTCACGATCAATTTCTTTCTCTAAGTTTAAGTTCAAGATTGCAAGAGAAACGTTTGGTGTTGGAACGCGTACGGAGTTACCTGTTAACTTGCCTTTTAAGCCAGGTAAAGCTTTAGCAACAGCTTTAGCAGCACCAGTTTCAGTGATAACCATGTTCAACGTTGCAGCACGGCCACGACGGTCAGCTTTATGATAGTTATCAATTAAGTTCTGGTCGTTTGTGAAAGAGTGAACTGTTTCAACGTGACCATTCAATACTTTGTATTTGTCGTCTAAAACTTTTAATACAGGTGTAATTGCGTTGGTTGTGCAGCTTGCAGCAGAGATGATTTTGTCTTCATCTAGGATATCGCCGTTGTTCACACCAAATACAACGTTCTTCATTTCGCCTTTACTTGGTGCTGTTAATACAACACGCGCAACGCCTGCACATTTCAAGTGTTGGCTAAGGCCTTCAGCATCACGCCATTTACCTGTATTGTCGATCAAAAGTGCATTTTCGATACCATAAGCAGTGTAGTCCACTTCGCTTGGGCTTGATGCATAAATCACTTTGATGAACTGACCATTTGCAATGATTGCTTCGTTTTCTTCATCTACAGAAATTGTACCGTCAAAAGTACCGTGAATAGAGTCACGACGTAATAATGAAGCACGTTTCGCCAAGTCACCATCAGATGATTTACGCACAACGATTGCTTTAAGGCTTAAACCACGACCTAAACCAGACTGGCTGATGATTAAACGAGCCAAGATACGACCGATACGACCAAAACCGTAAAGAACAACATCTTTAGGCGCAGCAGCAGTTGCGTTACCTTGAATTGAAGCAACAGCGTTTGCAACAAAAGCGTCTACATCACCGCCTGCATTTTTATATTCAACAGCAAGTTTACCGATATCCACTTCAGCAGAACCGATGTTTTCAACTTTCATTAACGCTTCCAAAATCGGGAAGGTATTTACAACAGAAAGTTCAACATCAAGCATACGTGTACGACGATGTGTTTTTAAAATCTGGATCACTGAACGGTTAATTAAAGAACGACCGTAAACAGAAACAACAATATTTTTCTCACGGTATAATTGACCGATTAAGGTAATCATACGTTCCGCGATTTCTTCACGGTTTTTCCAACGACCTTGGTGTTCTGCGTGTAGGGCAACGATTGTTTCTTTGCTCACAGTTACGTCCTCTAATTTATATATACTGGGCGTGAATTTTTAAAACGCCATTATTGTAATAGAATTATCATCAAGATTGAATCAAAAGCTGCTAAACGAGCTAAGATTTTGTCCTAATTGACTATAAATTCATAAAATACCTATAATTATTTTTGTGAATTTAGGTAAAAATCTTTTCCAATCATCATAATAGCTGTGATGTGCGTCACAACCAAAACAGTTTTCCTGATCATTACTGGCGGATTTTCAAGCGTTTCTAAGTTTTGTCCTCTACATCGACACGTTTAGAATATTGTTGAAGGTTCAATGCCAAGTGTTTTTTACGCTGGTTTTGCTGATAAAGATGTATCGCGCCTTCGATCACCAACACCAAGACAGCCAACCAGATTGGGATATAAGTTAACCATTCTTCAGCGCCAATTTTCTCACCTAAAACCAAAGATGCCAGTGCCAGCAAAACAGGTTCCAGATAGCCTAATAAACCAAAAATAATCAGCGGCAAATAACGGCTGGCCAGAATATAACTGCCTAAACCAATCGCACTTAATAATCCCAGACCGATTACAACAAGAATCAGACTCGGCTGTTCGAGAAACTTGAGAAAAGGCATGTCGCCCGTTTGGGTAAAGAAAATGGCAACAGGAAGAATAATTAACATATCCCACCAAAAACCACCCAAATTATCGGTCTGGATTTTTTTACGCAGGATGAAATAAGCCGCATAGCCCAATGCCACAAAAGCCGTTTCCCAAGCAATACTGCCTAAACGCCAAATTTCATGCCCTACTCCAAACATCGCAAGCACGACAGCGAGATACTGGAATTTAGAAAGTTTCTCTCCATAGAGAAAACTTCCAGCAAGCACCAAAACCAAAGGCAAAAGAAAATAACCTAATGAAACCTGTAAACCACGACCATGCATTGGCCCCCACAGGAACAGCCATAACTGCGCTGAAGTCAGCACAGAAGTGGTCATTAAAAACAGTAATAATGTCGGTTTTGCTAAAATTCTTTTAAATATCGTTTTGATATGGACTAAATCACCACTAAACCACATAAATAGTGTCAAAACAGGCAAGGTCGCAATAATCCGCCAGCCAAAGGTCTGCTCACTGTCCAGTGCACCGAGGAGTTGAGTATAAAAATACAAAACCCCAAATGTGATAGAAGCCAAAACTGAATAAGCGATACCTTTAACCAATTTGAACCTCTACATGGGGAAATTAAAAAAATACGTGATTTATCCACTATATAAAAATAAAAAAACCATGCATGCATGGTTTTTAAACAAGTATATCTTATTTTAACGATGTTCAGGATAAATCACATCACTAATATTATAGCCAAGTGATTTCGCATAATTTAAATATTCATAAATGGTTTCTTTGTGCGGATTTGGTGTTCGCGACAATACCCATAAATATTTACGGCGCGGCTCTCCCACCAGAACTGTTTGATAGTCATTATCCAGTTTCAAAATCCAGTAATCGCCACGTGCCATAGGCACCCAGCGTACCACTTCAGGTAAAAAACTTACTCGTAATTTGGTATTAAAAGGCGCATTGGCAACAAAAGCTTCACCCACACTTTGCTGTAGATTTCCTTCACTGTCATAGCATTTGTTATCAACCACAATATTGCCATTTTCATTGACAGTATAAGTGGCAGTAATGTTATAGACACACTTACGCTCAAAAAACATCGGTTTTCGAGCGACTTCGTACCAGACACCCAAATATTTATCCAGTTCTACTTTTTCTACAGTCGGTAAAGGTTTTGCCTGAGCATAAGCAATGGTTCCAACAGCCAATCCAGTCAAAACTGCCCCACCCACTGCAATCTTTGCTAAACGCCAACTCGCTTTCGGGAAATTCTTAATAAATGGCATGAGAAATCCTCAAAACAAAAATTTGTTATCAATAGTCATATACTTAGCTATTCAAAATAGCCTATTTAATAAACAAAAACTGTTGCGATATGTATCACTTTTGAGGGTTTCTCTGCTCAATTAAGATTGCAACATGTGTGCTTTTAAACGCACAATTTCATCGCGCAATCTTGCCGCCTGCTCAAACTGTAGTTCTTTAGAGGCTTTCAACATTTCCTTTTCCAGTTTACTGATGTGCTTCGCAAATAATTTCGGATCAGATAAAAGATGTTGTTCATCGGCACTGATGCTTTGTGCCTGTTCAAGCACTTTTTCATCAATCTCATCATCGCTCAACACTTCACCCGTATCAATTTCCTTAATCGCCTGACGGACTGCACTACGCGGCGTAATGCCATGCAGTTCATTAAACTCAATCTGTTTATTGCGACGGCGCTCTGTTTCATCCATCGCTTTGCGCATGGAATCCGTAATACGATCGGCATATAAAATCGCTTTACCTTTCACATTACGTGCAGCACGACCAATGGTCTGGATCAATGAACGCTCTGAACGCAGGAAACCTTCCTTATCGGCATCCAGAATCGCCACCAGAGAAACTTCGGGCATATCCAGACCTTCACGCAACAAGTTAATCCCGACCAGTACATCATGCACACCAGTACGTAATTCATGGATAATCTTGACCCGTTCAACTGTATCAATATCCGAATGCAGATAAGCCACTTTGACGCCATATTCTTTTAAATAAGACGTTAAATCTTCTGCCATACGCTTGGTTAAGGTGGTCACCAGCACACGTTCATTCAATTGTTTACGAATATTGATTTCAGATAAAACATCATCGACCTGTGTCAACACTGGACGTACTTCAATCTCGGGATCAATCAGACCCGTCGGACGAACCACCTGCTCAACGATTTGTTCAGATTTTTCCAGTTCATAATGCGCTGGCGTGGCACTCACAAAAACCGTGGTCGGAACAATTCGCTCCCACTCTTCAAATTTCATTGGACGGTTATCTAAAGCGCTTGGTAAACGGAAACCATAATTCACCAGATTTTCTTTACGTGAACGGTCACCTTTATACATTGCGCCAATCTGAGGTACCGTCACATGCGACTCATCAATAATCAACAATGCGTCTTCTGGCACATAATCAAATAAGGTTGGCGGTGCTTCACCTGCTGTACGACCTGACAAATGACGTGAATAGTTCTCGATCCCGTTGGTATAACCGAGCTGTTGCATCATTTCCAGATCATAACGGGTACGCTGTTCGATACGTTGCGCTTCCAGTAATTTGTCGTGATCCTTGAAAAATTTGAGCTGATCTTTCAATTCATCTTTGATGGTATCAATGGCACGGGTTAAATGGTCTTTTGGCGTAACATAGTGACTTTTTGGATAAATCGTTACTCGCGGAACTTTACGTACCAGTTTTCCTGTCAACGGATCAAACCAGCGAATCGAATCAACTTCGTCATCAAACAATTCAACCCGAATCGCATCCTTATCCGATTCCGCAGGGAAAATATCAATAATTTCACCGCGAATACGATAAGTACCACGCAAGAACTCCAGCTCATTACGCGTATATTGCATTTCCACCAGACGACGAATAATGTCATCACGACTAACGCGATCACCTTGTACGATATGCAAGAGCATTTGCATATAGGCATTTGGATCACCCAAACCATAAATCGCAGAAACCGAAGCCACGATAATGGCATCACGACGCTCTAACAAAGCACGCGTCGCAGACAAACGCATCTGGTCAATGTGATCATTAATCGCCGAATCTTTTTCAATAAACGTATCTGAAGATGGCACGTAGGCTTCTGGCTGGTAGTAATCGTAATAACTGACGAAATACTCCACCGCATTATTTGGAAAGAATGCTTTGAACTCACCATAAAGCTGAGCCGCAAGGGTTTTGTTATGCGCCATCACAATGGTTGGACGTTGGGTTTGGGCAATCACATTGGCCATGGTATAGGTTTTACCTGAACCGGTTACCCCGAGCAGCAACTGATTACGAAAACCCTGGTCAATACCACTGACCAATTTCTCAATGGCCTGAGGCTGATCACCCGCAGGTTGATAGTTGGTGACTAACTCAAAAGGCTGGTTTTCGCTCACAAGCTCATTCCTACACTAAAACTTAATCCCTATTTATGGGGTAAAATGTGATTGATTTAAAGTGTTGCATCGATGATTTTATGAAATCTTTTGTGCCATGTAATTTCTTAGATTTTACTTGACCATCTGCCCAATCAACTGCAACATGAAGTTATACTCGATTTCAATGGTAAAAATATGTCTTACCAATACCACGACGAAACAATAGTAACGGAACTCCCAGAAGATACAGTTTTTGTTTTTGGCAGTAATCTGGCGGGTATACACGACAGCGGTGCAGCACGTGTCGCAGCTCAACACTTTGCAGCAGTCAAAGGTGTTGGTCGAGGTTGGGCAGGACAAAGCTTTGCAATTCCAACCCTAAATGAACATTTACAACAAATGCCACTCGCCCAGATCGAGCATTATGTCGATGATTTCAAGATCTATGCAAAAAACCATGCCAAAATGAAATACTTTTTGACAGCTTTAGGTTGTGGTATTGCAGGTTATAAAGTCTCTGAAATCGCGCCATTATTTAAGGGCATCCATTCCAATGTGATTTTCCCCGAATCTTTCCGTCCTTATATTGAAGAAGATGCGGTTTCACAGTTCCCCAACCTCACCGCAGCCACTGTGCAGGCCTTTATTAACGATGAAGTGATTTTCTACTTCAATCATGGTTATGAATCTTTCGAAGAAGCACTGGATAAAACCAGTTTAACAGCAGCTGAAAAAGCCATTGCACTGGTGGTTTTAAATGAAGAGCTTTATCCACGTGACCGTTATGGACGTGGACGCGAACATGAGATCAGCGATATTCTCGGTAAGCTCAACGGCAAGATTTTTAATTTCCATGACAAATCGGAAGGTGCAATGATTTATGTCAGTGTGATTATTGCCTTGATGGAGCTTTACGATATTGATGAATATGATTTTATCAAGCTGTGGCGTGGTGAATTAGAAATACAACATCCATTAAATCGCCATTAAAAAAACAAAAAAGCCAATCAGATTGATTGGCTTTTCTCTTAACGCTTCCCCATCGAACGGCGTGTGCCGCGTGGTGGCATCCAGGTACGATCTGCATATTGCTCAGGTTTTGGACGAACCTGATTATGCGCCGCATCATCAGAATCATCCTGAGCAGATGGCATAGGGAATGGTAATTTCACTAAAGCTTTTTTTGCTTTAGGTTGCTGGGTACTCATTGAAATTCTCTCGAAATCTAGATTTCTAGCCGCTATTGTAATGGATTTTTAGGCTTTTGATAAAAATAAAATATGTAAAAAAATAGAATGCGTTCGAGAATTAAAATTTGGTAACTTTTTATGCGATCAAGGCAAGTTTCGACCACAATGAAGTCTAATTAGGCTAAGATAACCTGCTTTTTATTTTTTAATCCCATAAGAAGGAATAATGCCGTGGACGTACGTCTCTCTGATCGTGTCAATGCTATCAAACCGTCCCCTACACTTGCAGTAACCAACAAGGCTGCTGAGCTTAAAGCTGCAGGTAAAAACGTGATTGGTTTAGGCGCAGGCGAACCAGACTTCGATACACCTCAACACATCAAAGATGCTGCAATTGAAGCCATTAATAAAGGCTTTACTAAATATACAGCGGTAGACGGTACTCCAAGCTTAAAAAAAGCAATTATTGCGAAACTTAAACGCGATAATAATCTCGATTATCAAGCAAACCAGATTCTAGTGTCTTGTGGTGGTAAACAAAGCTTCTTTAACCTTGCACTTGCTTTGTTAAACAAAGGCGATGAAGTGATTATTCCTGCGCCATTCTGGGTTAGCTATCCAGATATGGTAATCATTGCAGAAGGTACTCCTGTCATCGTGAAATGTGGTGAAGAACAACGTTTCAAAATCACACCAGAACAACTGGAAGCTGCAATTACGCCAAATACACGTTTAGTGGTTTTAAACAGCCCATCTAACCCGACAGGCATGATCTACACCAAAGCTGAACTCGAGGCTTTGGCTGAAGTATTACGTCGCCACCCACAGGTTTTTGTTGCATCTGATGACATGTATGAACCAATTCGCTGGGAAGATGAGTTCTACAACATTGCAACTGTTGCACCAGACTTATATGACCGCACGATTGTTTTAAATGGTGTGTCTAAAGCTTATGCAATGACAGGCTGGCGTATTGGTTACGCAGCGGGCCCTGCGAAAATCATTGGTGCAATGAAAAAAATCCAGTCTCAATCGACTTCTAACCCAACTTCAATTTCACAAGTTGCGGCTGAAGCGGCATTGAATGGTCCACAAGACGTTTTACAACCAATGATTGAAGCGTTCAAACGCCGTCATGACCTTGTTGTGAATGGCTTAAATGACATTAAAGGTATCTCTTGCTTACCTGCTGATGGCGCTTTCTATGCCTATGCCAACATCCGTCCGTTGATTCGTGCAAAAGGCTTAAAATCTTGCACAGAATTCTCTGAATGGTTACTTGAAGAAACTGGCGTTGCCGTTGTTCCTGGTGATGCATTCGGTTTAGGCGGTTTTATGCGTATTTCTTACGCAACTGCTGATGAAGTACTGATTGATGCTTTAGCGCGTATCAAAAAAGCGGCTGATTCAATTGAAGGCGTAGACGCTGCAATTGCATCTATCGCAGCAGAAAAAGCGGCTAAATAAGTCATAAAAGCCATAAAAAAACTCATCATTTATGATGAGTTTTTTTATGCGAACTGGAAAAGATAACCAATAAAATCCCAATCAGAACAATCACTGTCGCAACAATCATTCGAAGATTCGGTATTTCTCCAATAAATAAACTCCCACCCAAAATCGCCAGACAAGGTACAGAAAGTTGTACTGTACTCGCTGTAATTCGGTCAATTTTCTGCACAATTGAATACCATAGAATATAAGCACCGCTAGAGGCCAGACCACCAGAAAGTAGCGCGAGTACAATCCCCTGCGGCAAGATCAGAACATCCTTTGCAAATAATACAAACCCAAGACTGACCACTGGCACTGCCAAGACAAAATTAGCCAGAGTGCTGGATAAAGGACTTCGCATGGTCTTCCCTGCAATACTATATGCTGCCCAAGCCAGACCAGAAATCATCATGATGAGTGAATAAAATAAGTTAGGCGTATTTGCACCCGGTAACAATAAAAATAGAATCCCCAATACAGCAACAACCAGACCAATTCCACACATGAGATTAATTTTCTCGCCATGAAAAATGCCATAAGCCACCATGCTCAATTGCACCGTTCCAAATAACAACAGTGCACCAACACCCGCATTTATTTTTAGATAAGCTATCGAGAAGGCAACAATATACACAGCAAGGTAAATTGCATTTTTAAGATTCCATTCAATTTTTACAGGGTTTTCACTACGTCGACGATGAGCATAATATAAAAACATCAACACTACGGTGCCACTAAGTACGCGCAGCAAACTAAAACTCATGGGATCAATTTGCTGTCCAGCCAAAGCCAAACGACACAGTACCGAATTTGCAGCAAAGGCCAGCATCGCAATAATAATTTTGAATAACATGCTTGTACGCATTCCTTGCGCCCTATTCCCTCTAAAATTGAAAAGCACATTTACTTGATATGCTTTCACGCCCCATATTTAAATGACTAGCAATGATGGTCTTATAAAAATTACAGCAATAAATAAATCCTATTCATTCGGGTTAAACAAGGCAATCACCTCAGCTTCGGTCATTTTCTTAGTCGGATTCTGAAAAGCATAAAAGTCAGGTTTACAATCAATATAAATTTCTAGATCCAAATTTAGATCTTCAGGGGGTTCATTCAGAGAAAATGCATTGATATTGCAATAGTTTTGATCTTTAGTGCGCCAAAACAAAGTTGTTCCACACGCATTACAGAAACCGCGCTCTCCCCATGCAGATGAGTTGTAAATTGCTAAATGATCCTGCTTCAAAAATTTTAAACTGCCTTGTTCGACATCAAGGGTCATAATCACGCCACTGGTCTGCCTACGACAAATGGAGCAATGACAGGCATGCACATCATGATTACTTAATTCAACTTCAAAAGTGGTCTCACCACATACACATTGTCCGTTCATTATAAATTTACCTTTTATTCAAAATTGTTATAAAGACATTTATAAACATCATAAAACAAAGCATTTAGCGAGTAACTTAGAATTTACAAAATACTCAGCGAATGAATGAGGAATATTGACAGCCTGATCTCTCGCGGCTATTTTATCAGCAGGTTCTATTTTAGAACTACAAAAGGAAATATAAGATGAAGCATCCAAAAGAAATGAATGGACTTGAATTTTTAACTGCCATGTGTGAAGGGAAAATTCCACCCGCTAGTATTAGCCAGACCATTCCCATGCAACCAGTTGAAGTTGCGGAAGGTTATATCAAATTTGAAGTACAGGCGGATGAACGACACCTGAATCCTCTCGGAGGTGTGCATGGAGGTTTTGCTGCAACCGTACTGGATTCGGTGACAGGTTGTGCTGTGCATACCCTTTTAGAGGCTGGCGTAGGCTACGGCACCATTGATCTTAATATTAAAATGTGCCGCCCTGTTCCAAGAAATCAGAAGCTCATTGCCACTGGAAATATAATTAATATCAGTAAAAATTTAGGCATTTCTGAAGGTAAAATTGTCGATGCCGATGGCAAGCTGTACGCTCATGCTACTGCGACCTGCATGATCATCCGAGCTTAATTCAAAAGTGCACTAGGGCTAGGTATAGCCCTATGCAATCGCTTTATTTTGTTTGAATAGCTTTGGTCGAATGCACAAATGGCTAAACACCGCATATTGCCAAATGCTTTTCACCTGCACTGTGACCACCTTTTGCTCTGCAACAGACCATGCCAATGCTGTATTTGCGCCTAAAAAGAGTTCCCCGCCCAATTGAAATAAATACAAGGGTGCATGCTCATCAAGCGTTGAGATATTTTTTTGCGCTAATAGATTATGAACGTTTTGGATTTTCCATTTATTTCCGAACCACAATTGCAATAAATCACCTAAAAACAAGGCTTGTTGCTTAAATGGAAAGGTATTTAAGAATGCATTTTCGACTGGCGTATAATACTGTGCCGAATCCTGAATGATTTCGAGATAATGTTCTTGATAAAAAGAAAAATTTGAAAAAATAGTTTTAATACTAAGAGTCGTCATTTCGACCTCCGGTTTAGCCATTTTAGTGCTGGCAAGTAGGGTTAAATCCACACTGTTTAGATGAATATCTAAACGTTCTTTCTAATTCGAATCTAGCAATAGCCTGATCAAAGTTCAAGTTATTTTTCCTACTTTCTCGTAATTGTGCAAATAAAAAGCATACGACACAAAAATGAAAGAAACATGACATTTTTAGCTTGACCGATTTAAAAAGCTGCCTATAATGGCACTCAGATTCTCCCATAGCTCAGTCGGTAGAGCGACGGACTGTTAATCCGCAGGTCCCTGGTTCGAGCCCAGGTGGGAGAGCCAAGATTCTAAAAAGCCC
>NZ_LZPJ01000137.1:0-21170 GCF_001729365.1 Acinetobacter sp. YK3 | reverse complement strand
GATTATATACAATTAAAAAGTAAAACTTAAACCTAAGCAACAAGACTCTTCTATCTTAAGCATAGATCCATGATTTAATTATTTTTTCAATAGAAGAGTAATGGCTTAATCCTTTTTATTCATTATAAATTTTAATTTAGTTTTATACGGAAGTTCAGCAAGTTGAATAAAAAAACGACTTAACTCCCTAATTAACTTTTTAACACCTTTAGGCTTAATTTTTTCCTTATCACGCCACTGCAAACTTGTTTTAAATTTTTGCTCCTCAGGATTTAGAATATAATCCTGAATACATAGAGCAGGATTCAGCTGATAGATCCCAAGTTCACCTTCATTGATATATTTTCGGAAAACAATTTGATCGACATGATCAAGTTGATTCTGACTTTTCATATATTCAAGAAGGGTAACAGCTCCCTTATATGATAAAATATAACCAGCAGCACCAAGATGTGGTTTTTTTAGTCGTCTCAAATTAAATTCTTTATTATTAAATATTTGTGTTTTTTCTAAATCTAGAATCACACTTTTATAAGATTTTTCCAGTTTAACAATATCAAAATTCAGCCAAGTAGAGTCATTCAAGAATAGCTCAGCATCATCACTTAGATGTACGTCATCTTCAAAAATTGCAATTGCAGGCATTTTTTCATCAACAGCCTTTTGCCATAAAGAAACATGGCTCAATAGGCATGCCAATTCATTTCTACTGAGGTCACCCTGACGAATCGTAAAACCAATTTTTTCGGCTTGAGTGTCAATCTGAGAAGGTTCAATCGCATCAAAAAAATGAAATGGAATATTTTTTTTCCCGAATTGATCTTCGATATGTACTCGACGATCAAATGCAGACTTTAAGCTGATAACAAAATTTTCCACATTTTTTCCTTACTTAAACCCAACTGACTTAAAGAAAATAAGATTTCTGATTTGCTGAAAAATTCGGATCAACTCCAATCTTATTTTATCCAACCCATGCTTTTTATCATATTTCCGTCGGGTTAGACGCTCTTTATACAAGTGGCTGGCAAATCTGACACTGTCTTTTGTCGCGAAGAGTGTCACATCCTGAATACACAACGCAGGCTTCATTTGGCAAACAGATAAAATATTATGCTTTATTACACTTTCAAACATTAAATGATCTAACGCAATGAGCTTATCCAATGACTGAATATAGCTCATTAATTGCTGAGCTCCATATAAAGACAGAATATAGCCTGCTGTGCCAAGATTTTTACTCTTAAGATCAAATAGAGCTCGATCTGGCTCACTCGAAAATTCTTTAATTTTTTGCCCTAAAGCAACCTTTGGAGTGAATTCTTCAATTTTGATCAGATGCCAATCTGAAGCTATCCATGAAGTATCAGAAAGAAATGCTTTTACATTTTCTCCTAAATAAATATCATCTTCGAAAATAGCCATATACGGAATATTTTCGGTAATCATTTTTTTCCATAAAAATACATGACTCATGAAGCAAGCAGTTTCCCCTTTTGTCAAAGTATACTCGTCAGTATTTAAACCTAGCTCTTGCGCAAACAATGCTGCTGGCTCGGGTGTCAATGCATCGAAAAACTCGAAGTCGACACTTTTCTGACTGAACTCACTGCGAATATGCGCTCTGCGCTCATGTGCAGTGGATAAACTAATAACAAATTTTTTCATAGCAACTGGAACTTCAATCTTGGTTATATTCTACTGCCTTCGACTTCCCCTTTCATCAATATTTTATTCCTCTAGTGTTTATTGTTAACAAATATCCAATAATGAACCTTCCAGATACATCCCTTTTTCATAATAATGACTGAGGGTTTTTCTTTCCTTACCTGCAAGCTTGATCAGTTTTGGCATTTCAGCAGGTGGATAGTGAATTGCCATATCAATAAGTACTTTTTCTTTGACCCATTGGTGCTTGACCTGAAAATACAGCGCATTCTTATCGCAGTTAATTAAGCACATACTTGGTAAATGATTACGCATCACTTTCTGACAAGCCACATACGCCACCAGATATTCCAGCCGGCCAATGTGCTGAATCAAGTCCTGATAATCAGGTTCGGTTTCTTTGAGTTTTTGCAGATAAGCTTTGGGCGTTAACTCAATCGCCGTAACCAGTTCATCAAACCAGTACTTAAAAAATGGATTTTTTGCAGCACTTGCCAACAACCAGTTTTCTAAAACAGGAGAAGTTTTGATGGTCGTGTTCTTGGCACGATAATAAGCAAAACTATTGGTCTGGGTCTTTTTAACCAGATCCTGAATCCAGTCTAAAGACTCATATACAATCGTACTGGCATCTAACCAAATACCACCATATTGATAAATCAATTCAAAACGGAGTAAATCGGCCTTTTGTTGTGGTGTTGCCTTGGGGAAGCGACCAAAATCAATATCACAAAAGCTTTTCACTGTATCTGGTGTGAGAAAATGAACCTCATAATCAGGATTGGTCTTTTTAACCTGTTCAACACATTTTTCCACAAATCCAGCCAGTGGCCCTTCCCAATACATCCAGATTTTCTTTGGGATGATCGCATCAACACTTGTTGGATTAAGGACGATCAGATCAGCTTCATTGTCTATGGCTTCATTCACCCCTCTCTTTTTATTCGAATACATCGTATAGAACTTCAAGAGATAGAATATTTTTTTAAATATTTTCATACAGGTCACTCAGCCATATTTTTAAATCACTTCAATTCATCTTTGCACTGAAGTGATTTGCCCCGACAATGTTAATTAAAAGTAAAGATGCTTGAATGCGTAAAAACGATCACGCCACATACGTTTCTGTTTTTTTAAGCCATGAGAAGCATCACGCTTTTCCAGATCTTTACGCTGAATTCCTTGTGTTGCAACCGTGCCCAAAATATCACTGTCCAAACCAGCAGGTTTCACGAACGGCTGCCAGACCCCGAGTCCTTTTCCATTTTTACTGAGCCAGCCCTGAAAGAAAATATCGACAGGAACATGAATCTCTTTCCCGAGTCTGACAAACTCCTCAGCGCCTTTTCTTGACCAGACCAGTCCCACACCACGGATCGGGAAATAATAGGCATGCCACAAGTTATAATGCTCCATCTGAACAATATCCTTGGCAAGTTTCTTCTTTTTCGCCGCCAGATTCACGACATACCAGTCCAGCGTTTTATGCTGATCCAGATAGTCTAGAAGTGATTGCAGATTATTCTTAAAGTTCGGTAGAACATGTATATCATCCTCCAAAACCACCAGATAATCGGCGTCTGTTTCGAGGAATTTTTCGACACAACCATAATGGCTCAAATAGCAACCCAGCTCTGAGTTGATTAGGCTACGGCCCAAAATTCGTTGCGCCTCGGCATCATCATATTGTTTAAACTCAGAGAGCGCTTTGCCACGACCATCGTAGGCAGAAAAACGAATAAATGGCCAATCTTGTTGCTGTAACTGTGCGGTTGCACTCGCCAGACGTTGATCACTACCATCCAGATTAATCAGATAAGTTACGACTTTCATTATTTATCCTTCGGCTGTTTGAGCTAATAAAACGTGTGGTAAGTAGCCCGCCAATTTCTGATTTAAAGCATGATAAATCTGCTGGGCTGCTGTATCACTCAACTGATCCAGACTTTGCATACAACCATATTTAATCTGTTCATTGCTCAAGCTTTGCAAGAAACTGTTTAAACTGCTTTCATTTTTCAAATAAGCAATTTCAAGATCAGGTTTTAACACGGCCTCATTAGACTTAATTTTTAAGTGATTCATCAATGAAATCGGGTTAATTTGCTCTACACTGCGGAATTTATACTGAATCTGTTTTTCCAGAAACTCAGGATGAGCAAGCAAATAGTCTTGCAGAATTTTACGATCTACTGCATGTGGATAATGGTGAATTTCAAAAAACTTTTTAAACCCAAGTCTATCCGCCCCTAACATTTGCGCAATCATATGTTTAGGTTGAATCGGTTTAGCAAAATACTGATTTAATAATTGGCGATACCAGAGCTTGGCCTTAAGCACAAAACTACTTTGCCAATGTCCGTAAATCACCATTTTCTGATCGATAACAATATCTTCTAGCTTCGCAGGTGCATTAAAGAAAAAGTCATCATTTAAATAGAAAAAGTAATCCGATAAGCCCTGAATATTCCATAACATGGTTTCAATGGAACGGGTATTAAAGGTCGGAAGATATTGTTCATAACCAGCAAAAATTTCACGATGGTCAACAATACGAATCTTGCCTGCCTCACAAATGCCATCTGTTACGAAGTCATCAATCCATTGCGGTTGCTGAGCATCCGTCACAATGTAAATATGACGGCAAAATGGAACGTACTTTAAAATCGATGCAACGTTATAATAAATTTCATGGTTACTGGCAAAGCGGGTATCACTCACTGCATCAGAAGCTTGTTTTTTACCCTGATACTGGAGGCGTTTTTGCTTTAACTTTGGATCATTACCATCTACCCAGGCAATCACCACATCAACCGGTTGCATCATTTCACTCATCAATTCACTCTTAAACAATTAGAAAGCCCGAAAATACGGCTAAAGATGTTTAATCTAATGACCTATCATAACACCACTGATCTATTTACCGTCAGCCTCTTTTCGTAATAGCTTCCAGAGCGAACAAGTCAATCATTTCATATAAATCAATATATTATATTTATTCAGTATTTTACTGTCTTAGATGAAGCATGCCATCTATCTTCTTATCGTATTTTTCCTGTACATAAACATCAGCTTAAAACTCACAATCTTTAACAAAATCAAACCTTTTGGAATCAGTTAGCAAAAAAATATATTACATTTTAATTAGACGAATTTAAGCATTTTTACTATAATTATCGACTACTTTTATGGGATTAAACCTTTTTTTAAAATGATTAACTATGACTATTTTGAATATCAAGCAAAAGTAATTAGAACTAAATTTGTCTCAGATAAAAAGTATCTCACCAAACGTTTTATGTGTAAGTTGGGCTATACACCCGACTTTGGCGCGCCCAAAAGCTTTAATGAAAAAGTCACGGCGCGCATGATCTACGAAAGAAGTCCGTTATTGACTAAACTGGCAGATAAATGTGCCGTCAGAGATTTAATTTCAGCAAAAGTCGGAAATGACTATTTGGTTCCTCTGGTTGGCGTCTATGGCTGTGCTGATGAAATCGATTTTGAGCAACTACCCAACCAGTTTGTGCTGAAATGTACCCATGACAGTGGTAGTGCCAAGATTTGCCGTGATAAAAGCAAACTTGATGTCACCACGGTCAAGGCGAAAATCAAAGACCACTTGAAAAAGAACATGTATTTCAGAAAACGCGAATGGCACTACAAAGACATTTGCCCCAAAATTCTGATTGAACAATATGTTGATTTATATGTCGATCCAGCAACCCAGTCAGTCATTACCACCTGTCGTGTTCACTGTTTTGAAGGGCGTCCAGAATATCTGGAAATTGATGTACAAGATACCCAAGGTAATGACTATTCAAACATGTATGATACTGAATGGAACTTACAACCTTTTCGTGTCGACCTGAAAGATAACTCGCCAGATGCTTTAGCCACGCCACCACAATTGAAAAATATTATCGAATTGTCAGAAAAACTCTGTTTTGCGTATGGTTATAGTCGAGTAGATTTCTTATTATCTCAGGATCACGTTTACTTCAGTGAAATTACGCTCACCCCAAATGCAGGACGAATGGTGATCACACCAGTAGAATGGGATTTAAAACTCGGCTCACTCTGGCTATCCTATTAACCGTCCATCATGTATTTCGAATCTGTTAGGTACTTATGAAAATAGCTATTGCTGGAACTGGATATGTGGGGTTGTCAAATGCGATGCTATTTGCACAACACCATGAGACCATTGCACTTGATATCTTAGAAAGCAAGGTAGAACTACTAAACAATAAAGTATCACCGATTCAAGATCATGATATTTCGCTATTTTTAAAAGAAAAAAACTTAAATTTTAAAGCGACAACCGACAAGCAACACGCTTTTCAAAATGCTGATTTTATTATTATTGCAACACCTACCGATTACGATCCACAGACCAATTACTTTAATACACAAAGTGTTGAGAGTGTGATTCAGGATGTGCTCGCGATTAATCCTGCCGCGACCATGATTGTTAAATCAACCGTTCCTGTGGGTTTTACCGAGCACGTTAAAAATAAATACCAGACTGAAAATATTATTTTTTCGCCAGAATTTTTACGTGAAGGCAAAGCACTACACGATAACCTCTACCCGTCCCGCATCATTGTTGGAGAGCAATCTGAACGTGCCCAGCAATTTGCAGATTTACTGGTAGAGGGCGCAATCAAACAGGATATTCCTGTACTTTTGACCCATTCAACCGAAGCTGAAGCGATTAAGCTATTCGCCAATACCTATTTGGCCATGCGTGTTGCTTTCTTCAATGAACTGGACACCTACGCGCAAAGTTTCGGTTTAGACACCAAGCAAGTGATTGACGGGGTCTGTCTAGATCCACGTATTGGCAGTCATTATAACAATCCATCGTTTGGCTATGGCGGCTATTGCCTGCCAAAAGACACCAAGCAGTTGCTCGCAAACTATAACAATGTTCCAAGTAACCTGATTAAAGCAATTGTCGATGCCAACCGTACCCGTAAAGATTTTATTGCCGATTCAATTATCGCAAGGAATCCAAGTACCGTCGGTATTTATCGTCTGGTGATGAAAAGCGGTTCTGACAATTACCGTGCCTCAGCAATTCAAGGTGTGATGAAACGCCTGAAAGCCAAAGGTATTGAAATCATCATTTACGAGCCAACTTTTCACGAAGATAGCTTCTTTAAATCGAAAGTTACGCAGGATCTAAATGAATTTAAGCAATCATGTGATGTGATTATTGCCAATCGCCTCTCCAATGAATTGCTAGATGTACAAGATAAAGTTTATACACGAGATATTTTTGGAGGCGATGAATGAAAGTTCTAGTCACAGGCGCTGCTGGATTCATCGGCTTTAGTGTTGCACAGAAACTGCTTGAACGCGGTGATGATGTGGTCGGTTTTGATAATTTTAATGATTATTATGATCCTAGCCTTAAAGAAGCTCGTGTCAAACAATTACAACAAGTGGCTGAAAAGAGTGATACAGGTAGCTTCACCCTAGTCAGAGAAAACCTGGCCAATAAAGCAGTGGTTGATCAGTGTTTTAAAGAACATGCTTTTGATCGTGTTATCCATTTAGCAGCACAGGCAGGCGTGCGTTACTCGCTTGAGAATCCGCATAGCTATGTGGAAAGCAACCTGATTGCCTTTACCAATATCTTGGAAGCATGTCGCTACGCAGAAACACCTCACCTGACCTATGCAAGCACCAGTAGCGTGTATGGGGCCAATACCACCATGCCATTTAGCGAGCAGCATGGCGTTGACCACCCTCTACAATTCTATGCAGCGACCAAACGTGCCAATGAATTGATGGCACATAGCTACAGCCATTTATTTAAACTCCCAACGACAGGTCTACGTTTCTTTACGGTATACGGGCCGTGGACACGTCCAGATATGGCACTCTTTAAGTTCACCAAGCATATTTTTGAAGGTAAACCAATTCCAGTGTTTAATCATGGCAACCATACCCGTGATTTCACCTATATCGATGATATTGTGGAAGGGATTATCCGTACCAGCGACAAGATTGCGACACCGGATGAAAACTGGGACAGCAATCATCCAAACCCTGCAACCAGCAATGCGCCATTTAGAATTTTCAACATTGGCAACAATCGCACAGTGAAGTTGATTGAATATATTCAGGCGATTGAAAAAGCTGCTGGTAAAGAAGCGATTTTGGACTTGCTTCCGCTTCAGCCTGGTGATGTCCCTGATACCTTTGCAGATAGTTCGGCACTGGAAGACTATGTCAACTATAAGCCAGCAACTTCGGTTGTGGACGGCGTGAAAAACTTTGTGGATTGGTATCGTCAGTATCACAACATTTAAGTAAGCACCCTAAATGCAAAAAATCAGGCTAAGCGCCTGATTTTTTTTATTGCTGTCATCGCTAAGTTTAGCAAGACACCCACTTAGCTTACTGCCAAGATTCTTTGATCCAGTCAGATGGCAAGACATAACGATACCATTTACCGCCTCCACCGCTGATCGCATCAGGTGGATTGATCTCACCATGGAAAATAATAATTTTTGCGCCTTTAGGCTTAACGGGTGGCTGGAAGTAAGCAAAAGGAACTTTTCTTAAACAATGGTATTTATAACTCTTACACCAGTCTTTATCCCAATAGCTGAGCTTGCCTTCTTTGTGCATAAACCAAGACAGATATTCTTGCTCGTTACGGAACTTCTCGCGAATTTCATTAAAGTTCTCGCGGAAATATGGCAGAACGTTAGGGAAAGCACCCAGTTTAAAACGATACACTGAACTATTGCCGGTAATTCGCCATGGTCGTTTCCAGTCATGAATCACCAGAAACTCACCTTCGGCCTGAAAGAAGCAATCAATATTATCGACAATCACCACGTCCAAATCGATAAACAACGCATTGCCTTTTAAACCATATAAATCAGGTTCAAAGGTCGAAAGCTTGTTCCAGCCCCGTTCAGGGCTACCCGCAGGCAGATCCAATGATGGAATCGGAAAACATTGAATATTGGGATCAATCCCTTCAGTACGGTCAGTTAAACAAACCATTTTAAATGGCAAAGTCAGATGACGTTTGACCATGTTATAGAGACGGTTAACGTACTCGGCACCATATTTGGTTCCCCATTTCATACACAAAATGACATTGTCTTCAGGAGTTGCCGAATCTTGTTGAATATCTACCATCTGATAACCTTAATTGCTTGAGATATGCTGTCCCGCTTTAGATAAAACTTAAAAACGTTCAGACATATGCACTGAATATATTGCCATCTTAGCATAGAGCCCAGGCTTTTTTTTACTATTAATTCGTCAATAAAAAAGCGAAGCCTAAGCTCCGCCTTTGCGCTGATTTGAACTTATTTGATATAAGTTAACCAGTGTGCATATTTCTCATTACGGCCTTGAACCGCATCAAAGAAAGTCTTCTGGATTTCAGTGGTAATCGGGCCACGTGAACCACAACCGATTTCACGGTCATCGTATTCACGAATTGGCGTGACTTCAGCCGCAGTACCAGTAAAGAATGCTTCATCTGCAATGTAGAATTCATCACGCGTGATACGGCGCTCAACCACTTCATATCCTAAATCTTTGGCAATGGTAATAACTGTTTGACGGGTAATCCCTTCAAGTGCACCACCAGCCAAATCAGGTGTATGTAACACACCATCTTTGATCAGGAATACGTTCTCACCCGCACCTTGGCAAACAAAGCCTTGTGGGTCAAGCAACATTGCTTCGTCATAACCTGAACGAGCAACTTCCTGATGCGCCAGAATCGATACCGTATAGTTACCACATGCTTTTGCTTTACACATGGTCACGTTAGGATGATGGTGCGTGAATGAAGAGGTTTTTACACGAATACCACGTGCCATTGCCTCTTCACCTAAATATGCACCCCAACCCCATGCCGCAACTGCTGCATGAATGGTGTTTTCTGTCGCTGCAATGCCAAGCTTTTCAGAACCAATCCAGATCAGTGGACGTAAGTAGCAAGAAGCCAGTTTATTTTCACGCACAACATCAATTTGTGCTTGTTCTAATGTCGCTTGATCAAATGGAACATTCATTTGATAAATTTTTGCTGAATTTAATAAGCGCTTAGTGTGATCTTGCAAACGGAAGATTGCGGTACCATTCGGTGTTTCATAAGCTCTGACGCCTTCGAAGACACCCATACTGTAGTGTAATGTGTGAGTCAGGACGTGAATTTTTGCATCACGCCAATCAACCAATTTTCCATCTTGCCAAATAAAACCATCACGATCAGCCAAACTCATCGCACATACTCCATTTTCTTTTTTACACAATTATTCACTTTCCAATGCTATCGCAGTTGGATCAATTAATCTTTGCCATAACTTGCAAACGATCTCGCGGGTATCGTGCCAATCCGCAGCATTAACTTGCATAGATTGGTTTGCAAGTGCTAAACGGTGGCTCTCAGCTCGTTCACGGAGATAAGCGTGTATTAATGCTGTGGCATCTTCACTGGATAAGCAGCCTGCTTTAGCAGCATCTTCTAGAATTCTTACATTATCGGAAAAATGGGCGAGATCTGTATTCGTCCCACTCCATGCAAGTACAGCATACTGTGCCATAAATTCGATATCAACGATACCACCTGAGTCCTGTTTTAAATGAAAAATACCATGTTTTTTTTGCTCAGAAGATGATCCCAAATGATCTTTCATCTTTTGACGCATTTTTAACACTTCTTCACGCACTTCATTTTCATCACGAACTTGCGTCAGGATCTGGCAGCGAATCTGCTCAAATTGCTGGCATAAACTTTGATCACCCGCAATTGAGCGGGCACGGACTAAAGCCTGATGTTCCCATAACCATGCGTTTTTCTGTTGATACTGTTCATAGGCTTTTAAACTGGTGACCAGCATGCCTGCTTCACCCGAAGGTCGCAGGCGCGTATCAATTTCATAGACACGTCCATCAAGGGTTTGCGTGGTCATCAGCGACATAAACTTCTGTGCCACCCGAATGGCAAACTCTGCCCCACTAATGCCCTTGCGACCATCCGTTTCACTTTGCTCTTCAAGCGCATGAATAAATACCAGATCCAGATCTGAGCCATAACCCAGCTCAATGCCGCCTAATTTCCCATACGCAATCACCGCGAAGCCTTTACGATCCAGACTACAACGTTGCCCATCATTGCCCAAAGGATAACCATGCCGCGCAGCGACAGCTTCATAGGCCAAACGTAATGTCGCCTGCACGCTGACTTCGGCAATATCGGTGAGTGCATCCGACACTTTCATTAAAGGACTTTCAGCCAACACATCACTGGCAGCGACCGTCAATACATTGCTCTTTTTAAATAAGCGCAATACCCGCATCTGATCTTCGACTTGATCAATTTCAATCCGAAGCAATTGCTGACGCAGAGAATCTTCCAGATCCTGCCGCTGTGGCAGACCAAAATCCATGGACAGGAATTCATCTAAAAGTACGGGATATTGCGCCAGTTCTTCACAAATCCACGGACTGACCGTCGCCATTTTTACCAGTCGTTGTAACGCACCACGACTTTCCATCAGCATCACCAGATACACAGTACGGCGTAACACGGATTCAACCAAAGGCATTAAACGCA
This sequence comes from Acinetobacter sp. YK3, assembly GCF_001729365.1. Taxonomy (NCBI): domain Bacteria; kingdom Pseudomonadati; phylum Pseudomonadota; class Gammaproteobacteria; order Moraxellales; family Moraxellaceae; genus Acinetobacter; species Acinetobacter sp. YK3. Next base: position 9,901 of record NZ_LZPJ01000137.1, on the reverse strand, counting down.
ATAAAGCCACTTGCGGCTGATCGGACTGTAAAATCGCTTCAATCAGATGAGGCCAAAATTTCTTTAAACGCTCTAAGGCACTGGCAGGAATTTTACGTAAGGCTTGTCCATGCCAGAAGTTTTGAATCAGATTCTTGGCATTATCATCAAGTACCGCATTGAGTTTTTGCTCAAGCTGAACGAAATCATCCACAGGTTCAGAAAATTCTTTTTCCTGAATCAACTGTTTAAACTGGACTTTGACCTTGTCACGCTTCTTATTCAATAGCTCGAGGAATGCAGGCCAATCGGCAAAGTCCAAGGTATCCAGCATCCGCTGTCTTAGTTCAGGTTCGGTTGGCAAGGACTGGGTTTGTTGATCATTCAAGGCCTGAATTGCATGTTCAACCCGTCTTAAAAATAGATAAGCATCTTCCAGATCAATCACCGCCTGCTGATCCAGCAACTCGGCTTCACCTAAATGATGCAAATTGACTAGACATTGACGATCTTGCAGTTCACGCTTCGATCCACCGTAGATGAGCTGGAACACCTGCACAATAAATTCGATTTCACGAATCCCGCCTGCGCCAAGCTTAATATCCTCTTCGATATTACGGCGCATGACTTCACGCTCAATCATCGCCTTCATTTCACGCATAGCAGCGAAAGCAGAATAATCAACATAACGGCGAAATACGAATGGACGCGACATGTCCAGTAACTCTGCACCCGCTTTGCCGCCCGTAATCACGCGTGCCTTAATCCATGCATAGCGTTCCCATTCACGCCCATGCTGGCTCAGATATTTTTCCAAACCGCTATGGCTAATTGCCAAAGCCGAGCCATCGCCCCACGGACGCAAGCGCATATCAACACGGAATACAAAACCATCGGCAGTAATGTGATCCAATAGGTAAATTAATTTCTGTCCCCACAAAATGCAGAACTGCTGCACATCAATACATTTACGTCCATTGGTTTCGCCCTGTTCATCAAAGGCAAAAATCAAATCAATATCACTAGACAGATTCAGTTCTTGAGCGCCCAGCTTACCCATGCCAATGACAATCAGATCCTGCAACTGGCCTGAATAACCGATCGGTTCGCCATGCTTGGCGAGTAAAGGTGGTAAAGCAAAATCTTTGGCGGCACAAATACTGGCATCAGCAAAATCAGATAGTTCTCGCGTCAGTGTGACCACATTGGTTAATTGATTGGCATCTTGCCAAATCCAGCGAAACATCAACTTGGCACGTAAAACACGTAAAGCCTTCATCCATGCTTGTTCATTACTGCATTCAGCCACAGCCTGCTGAACTTTTTGATAGATGGTTTCAGTCGACAATGCATCAAGGAATTGATCTTGGTTATAGTCTTGTTCTAGTTCTGCTTGGTATAAATTTAAAACTTGTTCAGCATATTGGCTTGCGACCAAGGTTTTTTGTAGCTGTTCCGCATTCATATAAAAAGGCTCGACTGATGTCATCTCATCTTGGTTAGTTATATCAGTTACAAGCTTATCTTTAAAATCTCTTTAGACTAATTTTGCTTTGGTTTTTGCCTGACTTGTACATAAATCAACCTGCTCACGTTCTATCGGAAGCAGCACTGTAAATACCGTGCCTTCGCCTTCATTGGAAGTCACATTGATTTCACCCAGATTCATTTCCACAAAGCGCTTGCATAAACTTAAACCGAGTCCAGCACCCTTTTCTCCTGCGGTACCTTTATAGCTCATAGTAATGCGTGGCTGAAACAAATCTTTAATTTGCTCTTGGGTCATACCCAAGCCTGTGTCTTTGACATAGATTTCGACATAGGTGCCCTTGTGCTGCGCCTGAATATAAACTTTGCCAGAACCATCGACATCGGTAAATTTCAGTGCATTGGAGACCAGATTCTGAATCACCGAGGTAATCATATTCATATCGGCATAGACTTTCAGGTTTTCATCGACTTCATTAATCAGTTGAATATTCTTTTTAATCGCCAAAGTTTTCAGGATATCGGTCACAATATTGGTGATCTGACGTAACTTGAAGTTAATGGGATGATAGACAAAACGACCACCCTCTGCCATTGCCCAATTCAGTAAGCTTTCCAATAAGTTATAAGTGGACTGCGAGGTATCGTAGAGATAATCGGCAATGTTCTGAATACTTGACTCATCTAAGGTATCACGCTCTTTCGCGAGTATTTCCGAGAAGCCTAACAAGCCATGAAATGGTGCACGTAAGTCATGGGAAATAATGGAAAAGAATTTGGTTTTACTAAAATTCAGTGCGGCTTCTTGTTCGTATAATTCTTTGAGTTCATCATGGTTAAACTTCAATTCCAGCTGTTGCATGAAATTGACACTATGCTCTTGCAGCAGTTGTTTTTGTAATTCACTAAAGCCTTGTACAGCTTCATCAAACAGGATGATATAACCGAGTGAGGTTTGGTCTGGATGCCTGAGGTGTAAGGCAATTGCTGACTGGACTTTCTTTTTGATCGGATGTAAAAATGCCAACAGGGTTTGATATTGTGGATGATCACAGTCGACCAGATCGCCATTTACAAATAGCGTATTTAAGCTTTTGGTAATTTTGGAAGTATCAATCGCTTGTAACTTTTCAGGACAACGATGCCAAAGGTAAGGTTCCTGATGAAAAGCGAGTAATGCCGTACTGGCTTGCAGCAGTTTACGGTTAAACTGTAAAAATTGCTCAAGCAGGTTCTGCTCTGAGTTTAGCCCCAAAGAAAGAGAGATTTTACAAGCACTTAACTTTTCGGCTTGCTGTAGTTCTAATAATTGAATCGCCATTCCCGCCTCTCGAATATTATCGTTATACGGTTCTTTACGTTTTATAGAAAAAATGTGAAAACTATCACTTAGTATTAACAAACTTTAACAGAAAAGGCAATTGTTGATTCAATCAATTCGCAACAAAACGTGAAATTTCATTGAATTTCAACTTGAGCCCTGTCCAACATTAACAACCGGTGAGCTACCTCTATTACTTAGTTTATTATGTCAATGCAACTTTATTAATTATTCAAGAGCAAGTTCGACTTATCCAAAAATCTATCAATAAAGAGTAAAAAAGCCTTCTTAAGAGGGCTTACTTCTATTCGTCAGCAAAATAATTGTTTTAGGCTTATCCATTGCTTCATATTTCATATTAGCCTCATTAATTTTTTTAATAAAATTATCTGCTTGCTTGATTTTATCCTCAAGTATTAAGAATAAAAATCCAAAAAAAATAAGAGGTGAAGATATAACCACCATAATTAAGGCAGTCATAAACTGCACATCTTTTAAATTTATTAAAAGTAGGAAAAGCATTACACCAGAAGTTGTGAAAATAAAATATCCAATTACAAATAGAAATCGTCTCCAAGTTGGTGTTAGAAACAAAAATGGAGTAAGACATAAATCTGACTCTAAGTTAAGTGTGTGACTCTTTTTATAAGTTATAAATTGATAGCCATCATCAAACAAAGTAACCATATGATCAAAATTGACTAAATAATTCTGATGAAACTCTATAAGCTTATTGACCAAGTTATGGTCTACATTTGGGCTTTTAGCAAGATCCTGAGCAGCTCGATCTAATACAAGTTGATTGGTCTGCCCTTTATCAAAATACTTTTCAAAATATTGAATACTCGAAGTTAGTCTGTCAGAGATTTTTTTATGCTTTAGGCTCGTTATTTCGTGCCTTTTAAGAAACAATGCAATTATAGCAGCAAGAGCACCTACTATAGGTGCAACGAGTTTCCAATCAATTTCCATCTGACATTACTCCTTCACAAACAGACTCGGAATAACGGGCATGCCACACCACTCAGCTATGCTGTTATAACGTCTTCCTAAACTTTTAAGCAGATCTAATGCTTTGCCACCTTTTTCAACTAAATCATTTGCCTCAGTTCCCAATTCATTTGCTTCTTTTAAAAACTTAGCTAATTTCTTCATACCATTAGAGTCTTTAACATCCTCAGAATTATCTGAGTTTCTATTGATCTCTAAAGCATTCTGAATCATTGCAAGTTTATTCTTCAAAGCATCACTATCAACAAGATCAATCAGCTCCTCTAGATCATCATTAGATTTTGAGATCTCAGCTTTATGATTAATTACTGTAGACTGCGAGTTATGCAATTGATTAATGATCGTTACAGGTGAATGAGAAATAGGAGAAAGTGCTTTATCTACGATTTGCTTTAAATCCAATATTTGCCCATTTTGTAAAGCAATAATTTCTTTTTGAGACTCAACTTGAAACTTCACTAAATTCAATTTATTTTTGAGTTCTAGAGCTTTTAAAGGCGAAATAGCAAATTCATCTGGGCTTGTTTCGCCTTTTAGAAGTAACTCGTACTCGTGTAGTGCCTTTTCAATCGTTTCGATATTTCCATTTTCAGATTGAATTACCATTCGTACATTCAAATCATGCTGTTCAATTCTAACAGTTGCATTTTGTTCCGGATATTTATCTCGTAAGACTGTTCCAAAATAGCTCAGAATACTTAATCCTGCTTGGTAATATTCTGGTTCAAATGTAATACATCTATCAATTTTTATACTTTCATTTTTTTTAATCTCAATTTCAATTACTTCAAATCCACTTTCCGAATCTTCAATACCTAATATTAAGAATTTTTTTTCAAAATCATTAGGTAATAAATCAACCACATCTTCATAAGCATTTTCAAAAGTACATACCAAGCTATTCGCTATAGTATCAGTTGTTTTCAAACCCGATTTAACAACACAAGTATTAAAATTAACTAATATTGGCAAAGTCGTGTTTCCAATATTATTACTCTTTATTTTTTTAAATATAAAAGTTGGAACAGCATCAACATTATTATCCATTTTCAAGGATAATCCATCTTTAACCACACCTAATGAGTTTCTTGAAATCCTATTAGATACCAAAGTGATCGGATATCCCCATCCATTTACTAGAAATAATTTCTCAAATCTTTCATGCATATGAACGAATTGATCTACTGGGGAGTCAGAACGTAACCAATCAGCTGGATCATGAATAAGTGAAGAAAACTGTTTTAATATTTCCTTTATTTCAATAAAAGTAGCATTATTTTCACTCAATAATGTATCCCATGCTCCGTTATAGCTCAAAACTTTTGTAATATACATTTCAAAAACTCTTATGAACTTAAAATTATTAATTTGATATATTTATAACATTTTTATTTTTATAAAAAAATTAGTGAATGAATGAACTTTCTAGTATTTACTCAAAAGAACATTTAATTGCTTTTTTGAACCCCAAAACTCGCAGCAAAATTTCTTACCACAGTCATCAAAGTCGCATGCTGTACAGGATCAATATGATCCCAAAGTTTTAACAACAAAAACTCCAGAAATACCGTAAAAAACACACGTGCCAGAAATTAAAAAACCCCAAGCCTTTAATACCAGCTTGGGGTCTTTGAATCTTGGTCCGAGGGTCGGACTCAAATAATTTAAATAAACAATTGTTTAATATAACTTTAAATTTATTTAATTTTCAAAGAGTACTCTTACAGGTGCTCATTTTATTTGTTTAAAATTAACAGATTAAAAATGTGCTGTATAACAGTACCTAAAAAACTAAATAATAGTTGTCTTTGCTCTAGGCCCTCTAAAACTAAACCAAATCGAAATTTTCAGACTATCCCCAGGCCTCAAAGCTTCCCAGACGTCCTGATCAGCTATGGTTGATTTATGTACATAAATATTTTCAGCATACTTTGACGTTTTTACAAACCCAAATTGATCATTAATAGTTACGACTACGGCATCAAAGAATTTTTCATTACCATACATATCAATAATCACATGTGAAACTTTATTTTTAATTTTTGGACTAATATTTGATTGACTTAAATCAAGAAATATTTTTAAAGCTCTATCTTCACTTTGATAAATATATTCCAGACACGCATGCAAAAATTTTGGTTCATAATTGGTGTCTTTAGGTGAATAACATTTTTTTAAGTACTTTATAGCATTTTGAAAGTGTAAAGTTTCATTTTCTTTAACATAGGAACACGCCATCAAATAATTAACAGCACGATTATTAACATCATTTCTTAGAAAACTTAGCATACATGTTCTAGCCTCATTAAAATCCTTCTTTTTAATATAGAATTTAGCATATCTTTGGACTATGTAAACATTATCACTATTTTTTCTTAGTGCCTCCTTAATCTTTTCAATAGCCCTAGGTGAATTATCAATAACATCAGAAAAATCGTGCTCAAGAACTGTCAATGATTCATCATAGGGGAATTTTTTAAAACCTGCTGATAAGTTATTCTCAAAATCTTTTATAATATCTACTAATTCATTCTCATTATCACAGTCTTTAATTTCATCAAGTAAAACCAACCCTTTGGTATGATAAGGCATTGATGTCCTATTAGATGTTCGAATGTTTTCATTTAATAGCTTCAAACTCATATTTCTGTACTTTATTTTCTCATGTCTTGATGATGAGTTCAGTGCAATCTTCCTATATGCGTTCGCTTTTGTATGTTCTACAGTACGCATATCATAATATCCATCACTACTATTAATTCTCTTAAGATAATCTAATGCAAGTTCATAATTATGATTATGATGATTAATCTCTAAAATTGCTCTTTGATGTAATATAAATGTACTATTAACACCAATATCTTGTGCAACATTAAAAATAGAATGAGCTAACTCTTTGCTATCAAACTCTTCAGCTAGTACTTTCCCCTTTAAGATAAAATCTAAAGCTTTAGAGTCAGTATCAAAACCAATATTTAAATATCTAATTATTTTTATTAATTGCTGAGCTTTATCCATCTCTGATAAAAATGCTTGTTTAAAAACATGCTGAGCTATATGAGAATGTCTGCTTGTATATACAATATCATTTACTCTATAACTGTAATAGCTAACAACTAACAACTCTAAAGGTTGTAAAAATTTCTCCTTAAATTGCTCAAAATCTATTCCACTTAGCCTTTTAATCATTCCAGCTCTTAATTCAAGACCATGTCGATGAAAACAACAGATACTTAAATAAAGATCTTTTGCAGCTCTATCATAAACTCCCTCGTATTCATCTTTAATGATTTCTGAAAATTCTTGACCATAATGTGTAGCTTCCAATAAAGTCACAAGAAGCTGATTATTACTTTTCTCCTTTATAAACTTATACTTATCAGCATCATTCAACTCTTTTAAATTACCTTCTGCATTAAATTCTTTTAGTTTATCTACTAAATTTTTAACTTCAAAATCATTTAAATCTTTCAAACTAAAAAATTTTGGATTAAGCTTATCTAGTATATTCTCACTATTATTCCATTCATTAGTACGAGTTGCTCCTACAATTAAAACTTTTGCACAATCTTTAACTGAGTAGTTTTTAATTTCTACTATTTCTTTTTGATGCTCCAAAATATCATCAACAAATATTATTATTGGATCTTTTACCAACCTAATTAGTTCAAAAACTAATTTTGTATTAATTGTTGCTCCCTCGTTAAGATAAAAACAATTACTATTAAACTTAGAAACTCCATTCCATGCTAATCTTTTTAAAAGTACGCTCTTGCCACTTCCAGCATAACCATTTACAATTAAAAAATTAAACAATTGATTTGAAATTTCAAAATTTTCAAATAATTCAACCTCTAAGGTTCTTTCGATAGCTCTTTGAAAGTCTAAATTCTTAGCGACCCAACTAAAACCATATGAATTACCTCTATAAAAAATTTCATTTTTATAATCATCTAATTCTTTTTTTATTTCATCAGTCATTTCAACGTATACAAGCTGCTTTAACAAGTATTGTTCTAATTCACTAGATGGCCTATCATTTGATGGAATTAATTTAGAAATGACCGAATCATTTTTTAAAATATTGCTTAATGACAATATATTATTAGCCTGTTTTCTTTTTATTTCGTTTAAAAAATCATATAGATTACCAACTATGCATAAGAGATTTTTAGACTCCCAATAATCCTTATACATATCATCCATAAATGGATCTAACCATATGTGACGTGTACGACTAACACCATCTTTCTCCAACTCATCTAAAATACCTAAAATATTATCATCCCCTAATCCATAGCCATAAAAAATAACTAAATCACTTGTTAAGCATTCTTTTAAATACTGATAAAGACTAGATCTATTTTCCTGATGTCTTCTGTAATCACTATTTGATATAACTAAAGGAATTCTTGAATCATTAGGTCTGGAAATACATCCATGTATTTTTATAATTGGCAACTTATCAGGATTTACTACTACTTTTTGTAGCGAATCATTATCACTAATAATTTTCTCTATTTTCTGTAATGATGATTTATTTTCTCTGTAAGATTTTTCAATTGCCTCATCATAATTAGTTGTAAAAATAGCCTTCCACTTGAACTCTGATAAAAGCTTATGTTCCTCTGTTGGTTCAAAATTACAAACTAACTCTTTTATAAAAAGATCAAAATTTTCCCTGCCCGCTTTCTGTATAGCCATTGTAGAAGCAAAGTCTAATGTTAGAGGATTAGAGGTACTTCCTAGAAATTCTTCATTTATTTTCTGCAATAACTCATTACCAGTAAAACCTATTCTTTCATTTTGCCCATTTGTACAATTGTAAGAAGCACCTGCACCTATAAATAATACAGCTTTACCTTGTAGGACTTGTTTTTCAGTGTAATCCATCATTTCCTCTTAAAGAATCTATTTTGTGCATACTTTTAGAAATTATTCTAAGTACATTAACTTTAAATTTATCTTTTAACTATACCTAAAAGACAAAAAAATTAAATGATAAAAAACCTATCAATAGAGTTTAAAGATTAATTAAATGATAGTATTATCCTAATACTTAAACAAATATAGTTAAATAAGAAATGACGGCTAGAATTTATGTAAGGGCTAGTACTAAAGATCAAGATGCTGAAAGAGCATTAGACGATTTAAGAAAGTTTGCTGAAAACCTTCAAATTGATATTAAAGAATACATAGAAAATGAGTCTGGAACGAAACTTAACCGTGCCGTTTTAAATCGCTTATTGGATGAGTCAAATCATGGTGACACTCTTTTAGTTGAAAGCGTGGATCGCTTATCTAGACTAACTCAACCTGATTTTGAAATTTTGAAGGGACGTATAAAAGAAAAGGGATTAAAATTAGTAGTAGCAGATCTTCCTACTACACACATGCTTATTAGCTCGACTGATACCATCACCAGCTCTATCCTTAATCTGGTTAATAACATGCTTATAGATTTGCTGGCTACTATGGCTAGGTTAGACAATGACAAACGTAGAGAACGCATTAAGCAAGGGTTAGAAAGGAAAGGTTATAAGCCCTCTGGCAAAAAAGCTGATATCATTAAACATGCAAGAATTAAAGAATTAAATGCAAAAGGCTTAACAAAAGAAGAAATAGCTAAAGCCGTTGGATGTGGAGTAGCTACTGTATATAGAGTTTTAAAACATGATACTAAAGCCAATTTATAAGAACTCTATCATTATCATAAATTTTATATTTTTAGTTACGTAGTTATATTTTATAATTTCTATGTTATAAAACATATATTTATCAAAATTAGTATTGTCAAATGATTAGTCTCACGTCAGTTTCTTCAATTCTAGGAATTTTAATACCAATCTTAGTAGCCTATATCAGTACTAGGCATAATTTTAGAAAGCATCCTAGAGAAGAGTTTTCGGGAGATATTGATGCAGCCAAAGAATTCGTTAAAATTTTGAAGTCCAGAGATTCTCAATTAATTAAAGACCGAATTACGCAAAAACTTGTATTGAAAAAAAATATTAACTTTATTGAAGCTAGTTTTTTTTATCAATATTTAGACATGGGGTTATGGCTTGAAAGGTATATAGATGTTAGAGAGTTCTTAGTTCC
>NZ_LZPJ01000136.1:0-3413 GCF_001729365.1 Acinetobacter sp. YK3 | reverse complement strand
ACCATTGCTGGCGGTCCAAGTGTGACCAAAGATGGCATTGATGCAGCAGATACCAAAATCACCAATGTGGCTGATGGCGAAGTTGCTGCGGGTTCTAAAGATGCAGTCAATGGCGGTCAGCTCAATGATAGCGTGGGTTCAGTTGGTGACATGCTTGGTGGTGGTGTAACCAATGAAGGTGGCAAGCTAAACGGTCCATTTACAGTCAATGACAATGGCTATGCCAACGTTGCAGATGCGATCGAAGGTGAAACTGCGGCAGCAAAAACCGAGGTTGAAGCTGGCAAGAACATGACCGTTGAAAGTGAAACAGGTGCAAATGGACAAACCATTTATACCGTTGCGACAGCGGATGATGTTGAGTTCAATACAGTCAAAGTTGGTGACGTGAGCATTGATGGTGCTACGGGCAAAATCACTGGCGTGACCGCAGGTGATGTCAATCCAAACTCAACTGATGCCATTAACGGTAGCCAATTGGCAGGTACAGCGCAAAGCGTATCGGATGCCTTGGGTGGTGGTTCAACTGTAAACCCAGACGGTACAGTGACTGCACCGAACTACAGTGTAAATGGCACTGACGTGAACAATGTTGGTGATGCGATTGCCGAGTTGGACAAAGGCTGGACCTTACAAAGCAATGGTGAAAATGCAGCTGCGGTTAAAGCTGGCGATACCGTTGATATTGGTACCGCAGACGGCGAAGAAAATCTACAGGTCGTGAAAGAAGGCAATGACATCAAGTACAGCCTGAATCGTGACCTGAAAGTAGACAGCGTAACAGCTGGCGATACTGTGATGAACACAGATGGTATGACCATTGCTGGTGGTCCAAGCGTGACCAAAGATGGCATTGATGCTGGTGGTAATAAAATCACTAATGTTGCACCAGGCACTGTTAGCCCAGACTCAACTGACGCGATTAATGGTAGTCAGTTAAACGCACAAGGCGAAGGTGTGAGAGACATTATCGGTGGTGACACTGTTTATGATCCAGAGACAGGTGGTTACACCAACTCGAACATCGGTGGTACAGGTCAAGACAACATCAATGATGCGATTGGTTCTATCGGACAAGCAGCACGTGAAGCGAAAACAACGGTTTCAGAAGGTGAAAACATTGTTGTCACTGAATCGAAGAATGCTGATGGCAGTACCAACTATGAAGTTGCGACAGCACGTGATGTGAACTTTGATTCGGTGCAAGTGGGTGACGTGAACATTGATGGTGCGACAGGCAAGATCAGTGGCGTGACAGCAGGTACTGTGAGCCCGGATTCAACCGATGCCATTAACGGTAGTCAATTGGCTGGCACAGCACAAAGCGTATCGGATGCCTTGGGCGGTGGTTCAACCGTGAACCCAGATGGCACAGTGACTGCACCGAATTACACGGTGAATGGCAGTGATGTCAACAATGTGGGTGACGCGATCACTGCATTAGACAAAGGCTGGACACTACAAAGCAATGGTGCAAATGCAGGAGCAGTAAAAGCGGGTGATACCGTTGATATCGGTACAGCAGACGGCGAAGAAAACCTACAAGTTGCGAAAGAAGGCAATGACATCAAGTACAGCCTGAACCGTGACCTGAAAGTAGATAGCGTAACTGCAGGCAATACCCGTCTGGATAACAGCGGTGTTGAAGTGAAAGATGCTGTGGGTAACTCAACCACGATGGTTGCTGGTGGCACCATTGTTAAAGATGCGCAAGGCAACAGCACTGCAACGACAGCTGCTGGCACGACCATCAAAGATGCTCAAGGTAATAGTACGATTCTGAATGGTACTGGTCTGGCATTTACAGATGCATCAGGTGCACCAGTTGGACCGAGCGTGAGCCGTACAGGTATCGACGCGGGTGGTGAGAAAATTACCAATGTGGCTGATGGTGAAGTTGCTGCGGGTTCTAAAGATGCAGTCAATGGCGGTCAGCTCAATGACAGCGTGGGCTCAGTCGGTGACATGCTTGGTGGAGGTGTAACCAATGAAGGCGGCAAGCTGAATGGTCCATTCACGGTCAATGACAATGGCTATGCCAACGTTGCAGATGCGATTGAAGGTGAAACTGCGGCAGCAAAAACCGAGGTTGAAGCTGGTAAAAACATGACCGTTGAAAGCGAAACAGGTGCAAATGGACAAACCATTTATACCGTTGCGACAGCGGATGATGTTGAGTTTGATTCGGTTAAAGTTGGCGACGTGAACATTGATGGCGCAACAGGCAAAATCAGTGGTGTGACTGCGGGCACGGTGAGTGCGGATTCAACTGACGCGATTAACGGTAGCCAGCTCCATGCACAAGGCGAAGGTGTGAAAGACATTATCGGTGGTGACACTGCTTATGATCCAAACACGGGTCGTTACACCAATCCAGACATCGGCGGTACAGGTAAAGACAACATCAATGATGCGATTGGTGCAGTCGGTGCTGCTGCAACGAAAGCGAAAACTACAGTGACCGAAGGTGACAACATTGTTGTGACTGAATCAACCAATGCCGATGGCAGTACCAACTATGAAGTTGCAACTGCAAAAGACTTGGTTGTGGATAGTGTGACTGCGGGAGATACCGTTGTTAATACAGATGGTCTAACCATTGTGGGTGGCCCAAGTGTGACTAAAGAAGGTATCAATGCTGGCGATAAGAAAATCACAGGTGTTGCAGCAGGTGATGTGAATCCTGATTCAACCGATGCGATTAACGGTAGCCAATTGGCAGGTACAGCACAAAGCGTATCGGATGCGTTGGGTGGTGGTTCAACAGTCAATCCAGACGGCACAGTGACTGCACCGAACTACACCGTGAATGGTGACAGTGTTAATAATGTCGGCGATGCCATTACCGCATTAGACAAAGGCTGGACACTCCAAAGCAATGGTGAAAATGCTGCTGCAGTGAAAGCAGGCGATACCGTTGATATTGGTACAGCAGAGGGTGAAGAAAACTTACAGGTCAGCAAAGAAGGCAATGACATTAAGTACAGCCTGAACCGTGATCTGAAAGTGGATAGCGTGACTGCAGGTGATACGGTTATTAACAATGACGGACTAACCATTGCAGGTGGTCCAAGCGTGACCAAAGAGGGCATTGATGCAGGCGGTAAAAAACTCACCAATGTTGCCCCAGGTACGGTGAGCCCAGACTCAACTGATGCCATCAACGGCAGCCAGCTTCATGCCCAAGGCGAAGGTGTGAAAAACATCATTGGTGGGAACACCACCTATGATCCGAACACCGGTCGCTACACCAACCCGAACATTGGAGGTACAGGCAAAGACAACATCAATGATGCCATTGGCGCAGTGGGTGATGCAGCGAAAGCAGCGAAAACCACAGTGACCGAAGGTGACAACATCGTTGTCAGCGAAACCAAAAATGCCGATGGCAGTACCAACTATGAAGTTGCCAC
>NZ_LZPJ01000135.1:0-4991 GCF_001729365.1 Acinetobacter sp. YK3 | reverse complement strand
ACCAACTATGAAGTTGCCACTGCCAAAGACGTGAAGTTCGACAGCGTGACCTCAACCGATGACGAAGGCAACGAAACCGTACTCACTGCCAAAGGCACCCAAGTCAAAGATGGCGAAGGTAACGAAGCAGAATACGGAGCCAAAGGCATCACCCTTCAAGACAAAGACGGTAATGGCACGATTCTGAACCAAGGTGGCCTCAGCTTCGTTGATCCAATGGGCAACAACATCGGACCAAGCATTACCGCAGGCGGCATTAACGCAGGCAATACCGTGATTGGTGGTGTCGCAGCAGGACGAGTTGCCGCGGATTCCCAAGACGCGATTAACGGTGGACAACTCAGAGGCGTATCGGACAGCGTTCGGGATGCAATCGGAGGCAATACTAAAGTCAATGACGATGGCACGATTACGACAGGCAATGTGGGTAACACAGGCAAAGACAACGTTCATGATGCGATTGACTCAGTTCGTGATGCAGCAGAAAAAGCCAAATCGACGGTGAGTGAAGGCAAAAACATTGTGGTGAAAGAAAGCACCAATAATGACGGCAGCACCAACTACGAAGTATCAACCTCACCAGATATGGAAGTGGACAGCATCACAGCTGGCGATACCCGAGTCGATGGTGATGGCTTACACATCGAAGGTGGCCCAAGTGTGACCAAAGAAGGCATTGATGCAGGTGATAAGAAAATCACAGGTGTCGAAGACGGTGAGATCGCAAAAGGCTCGAAAGATGCCATCAATGGCGGTCAAGTCGACGAGATCATGGACAGTGTTAAAGGTGCAATTGGAGGCAACACTACCGTCAATGAAGACGGCACGATCAACACCAAAGATGTTGGCGGAACAGGCTATGACACCATTGATGAAGCGATAGCATCTGTGAAGAAAGATGCCAAAGGTGCGAAATCAACAGTGAGCGAAGGTGACGAGAACGTCACCGTGAAAACCAAACAGAATGCCGATGGCAGCACAGACTACGAAGTCGGTTTAGCAGAAAAGATCAAGGTGAAAGAAGTTGAAGCTGATCAAGTCAATGCTGGGCAGGTTAATGTCAAAGGAGACAACGGTTCAACGACGATTACAGGAGACGGTGTGAGCGTTACAGGTCCGAACGGAGAAAAAGGCCCGAGCATGACAACCGATGGCATTAATGCTGGCGGTAAGAAAGTGAAAGGTGTTGCGGATGGACGGATTGAGAAAGGCTCACAAGAAGCGATCAACGGTGGCCAGTTACATCAATCCTATGAAGATGTTGGTGCTGCGTTGGGCGGCGGAGCAGGTTATGACCCAGAGAAAGGCTGGAAAGGACCGAGCTACAACGTTGCAGGTGGCAGTTATAACAATGTTGGCGATGCGTTGGGTGCGATTGATGACCGTGTGACGAACTTGGGTGATCAAATGCAAAGAGCCTTCTACGACACCAATAAACGTATGGACAAAATGGAAGACAGAATGTCCGCGGGTATTGCTGCAACAGCCGCGCTTGAAAATGCACCATACATTCCAGGCAAGTTAACGATGGCTGCAGGTGCTGCTTATTACAACGATCAAAGTGCAATTGGTGTGACGTTTAGACGTACCGCAGACAATGGTCGCTGGTCACTCACTACAGGTGCAGCAATGGGAAGTGAGGGGAATAGTCCACTCGTCCGTGTTGGCGTAAGCACAATCATTGACTAAACCTTTGAGGAGGGCCATCAGGCTCTCCTTTCTTCCCAACAATAAAGAAGTGAGAACAGATATGAATAAGATTCAAACTTTAATGATGATTGCACTTGCGGGCATTGCATTTAATAGTCAGGCGAATACGGAAGCTCAAGTTGAGCTGGAACAGTCTCAGGAAATTACCTTCCCAGAAATAAACAAGAGCTATCTGAAACAGGTGAAACGTTATGAATATAACGACGTTGCCCGTTTGGATGTGGGACTGCATAAAGACCAGTTCCGCCATCTGCTTGGGCATCCCCATTTTAGTGAGGGCATATTTGCCGTAAAAACCTGGAATTATGTGCTGGATATTCGTGTACCCAATACACAGGATTATAAACGCTGCCAGTTACGTATTGATTATGACAAGAAAGGCTTTGCTGAACGCTTATCTTGGAAAGGAGAAGAATGTCAGGGGCTAATGGCATGGGGCGCAAACAATGTTGTTCCATCGACCTTACCTGTTCCGTTACCTGCTGCAATTCCACAAGAAGGAGCCATCTTCTTTGCTTTTGACCGTTCGGATGCAAGATCAATTGAACCTGGTTCTGCCGATATTGCACGCATGGCATCTCAAATTAACAGAACAGATAGCCCCGTTACGGTTTCTGGCTATACCGATACCTTGGGTAATTTTGGCTATAACCAGACGCTCTCATCAAAACGTGCGCAAACGGTGGCTAATTTATTAGTACAAAGCGGCGTTGCGCCTGAGCGTATTCGTATACAGGCCAATAGTGAAACACAACTGTATCAAAAATGTTCTGGGACCAATCGAAATAATCAACTCATTGAGTGTTTAGCTCCAAATCGCAGAGTAAATGTAAGCTGGTAATAAGTAGGCGAACAGATATTTAAATATGTGTTCGCCTTTTTTTATTTTAAATATAGCCATCAATTTTAAATCAAAGATGGCTTGTTAAATAAACTTTTAGGTATACGGAGATATACCCGAAGGGAATTAGGTTTTATTTTTAAGTTGTTGAATTTAATTATAAATAATCCTGAATTTTTTATTTTTATATTTAACTTTTTAAGAATGAAATATTTAAATTTTTGAAAGACTAATCAGATATTACATCCATATAAATGGTCCCTTTGTATTTTTAATAACTTAGGTGAGCTGAATTTAAAGACCATTATTAAAGAAGGGCTTTCACGAGAAAAGCTCTATGAGAAGAGGTGCATATTATGAATAAGATCTATCGCTTAGTTTGGAATAAGAGCCTATGTTTATGGACAGTTGTTTCAGAACATGCCAGAGGTGTATCGAAAAAGCGCAATGTTGGTACAACGGTTAAATTACAAGATCAAACCGAACAGAATATTCAGAATATAGCTTTACTAGACATTGATGATGTCACCACCGTCAAACGAACCCTTCAAGTATTGGGCGTAACCAGTGCATTCTTTTTGGGTGTAACTACGGTTCAATTGACTTCTGCTGCAACCTTTACTGGGAATGGGGGAACGAGTAATTGCGCATCAAAAGGTGGAACTGGTCCTGACGGTATTACACATCCTAGTGATAGTGCTCCTAAAGATGGCAGTGGTACATGGAGTAATATCGTCGGCTGTAATGCTGATGGTGGGGGGTATAATGGTGTAACAGCTGTAGGATCCTTTGCGAAAACGACAGGTAGAGGGGCAACGGCTATGGGCTTTGCTGCTGAAGCAGCAGAAAGGTCGGCTGCTTATGGAATGAGGGCACAAGCATCAGGAGCCCTGTCAACAGCAGTTGGACCGTGGTCGCAAGCCAGTGGA
Organism: Acinetobacter sp. YK3; assembly: GCF_001729365.1. Lineage (NCBI taxonomy): Bacteria > Pseudomonadati > Pseudomonadota > Gammaproteobacteria > Moraxellales > Moraxellaceae > Acinetobacter > Acinetobacter sp. YK3. The sequence continues at coordinate 1,511 of NZ_LZPJ01000135.1, read as the reverse complement.
ACGGGTAGTGTGGCGATGGGGTCGGATGGATTGTCGAATGACCGCGCCTCTGGTGCACAAGCAACGGGAAATCAGTCTGTAGCCATAGCAGGACGTGCAAGAGCTTCTGGTGATAAGTCGGTTGCGCTAGGGCATAACGCAACAGCCGAAGGTAATGGTGATGTCGCAGTCGGTTCCGATGCGTATGCGAAAGGAAATAATAATTTATCGGCTACTGCTGTTGGACGTGGAGCACGAGCAGAAGGAGACGATGCTCTAGCTTTAGGTAATACGGCTAAAGCAACGGCAAATTTTGCTGGTGCGGTGGGTAACTTTGCGGAGGCTTCTGCTCGAAATGCAATGGCAGTGGGTAATTCAGCCAAAGCGAGTGGAGAGTTCTCAAGTGCATTTGGTAATTTCTCAGAGGCTTCTGCGCGAAATGCAATCGCAGCAGGGAATTCAGCTAAAGCAACAGGTGAATTCTCTAGTGCTTATGGTAACTTTTCAGAAGCTTCAGGTTTGCAGTCAACCGCAAGTGGTAATCGTGCCAAGGCAACTGCTGACTTTTCTAGCGCATATGGTAATTTGGCTGAAGCAACAGGGACATATGCATTGGCCAGTGGTAATCTTGCAAATGCTGCGGGTGAAAGTGCTGTTGCTTTAGGTGACTCTGCGAATGCATCAGAAGCAAATACGACAGCTGTTGGTGTTCAGTCTAAAGCCTCAGCGGTAGGTGCGCTAGCTTTAGGCCATAAGGCAGAAGCGAGTGGACTGAATGCGATCGCGACAGGTGCAAAAGCTAGAGCGACAGGTAAATCTACGATAGCCGTTGGTGAGAATGCTCAGGCAGCAGGTGATAGTGATATTGCAATCGGTCGCGGTGCCTATGCACAAGGTGTAACTGAAAATGGTACTGCTTATACTGCAATTGCAATAGGTAGTGGTGCACTTGCCGAAAATAAAAACACCATTGCACTCGGTCAAGACAGTGTGGCTTCTGGGCTTGCAGCGACTGCAATAAGTGATGGTGCAAAAGCGACAGGAACAGCGTCGACCGCAGTGGGTTATCTTGCTGAAGCATCGGCGAATGGTGCGACAGTGACAGGTGCCTATGCAATTGCGAGTGGGGAGCGCTCCAGTGCTTTTGGTTCACTGGTAGAAGCAAGAGGTGTGCGGTCTGCTGCATTTGGTAATGAGGCCAAGGCAAACGGTGATTCGAGTGTTGCAGTCGGTGATGGCGCTCAAGCACAAGGCGAAAATGACATTGTAATCGGTCGTGATGCTGCAACTTCAAGTGGCACAACTGACAATATCGCGATTGGTCATGGTGTAACTACAGGCGACACAGGTCAGAACGTGGCGATGGGTTCTGGCGCAACCAGTGCCAATGCTGCTTCTTCAGAAGGTGGTGCCGTTGCAATTGGTCGTGATCAGGTGGCGCGTGGTGATGGTGCCGTTGCGATTGGTGATCCGAACAATGCCAATGGTAATGGTGCAGTTGCTTTAGGACGTAACAATACTGCCGCAGGTAA
>NZ_LZPJ01000134.1:0-54329 GCF_001729365.1 Acinetobacter sp. YK3 | reverse complement strand
AACGAATATAAATCAAATGGACGGCCTTCACGACCTGGAATGACATACTGCAAATCATTTTCCCAACTGTCTTTTGGATAGCCACCTTTCACGTAACCACCAGGTAACCAGTTTTTCGCTGTTGCTGGCTGGTTGACCAATGCATCTAAACCACCATCTTGCATCGATGGGTAACGACCATTGTCCAACTTATATTGATCCAAAGCACCCGCAACACCTTTTAGGGTAATACTAGTGGTATCCACTTTAGCCTTTTCACCACGTCCCATCACGTTTGGAACGATCAGTGCAGCCAAAACACCTAAAATTACAATAACGACCATCACTTCTATTAACGTGAAGCCAGATTGCTTCACATATATTTTTTGATTCTTCATATTCATCTCTTTCATGTCACTCATCAGATCATATTGTTCATATTAATAATTGGCAACATTACCGCAATCACAATCACCAATACAATTGCTGCCATAAAAATCAGCATCAAGGGTTCAAGCAAGGCCAGTAAAGTTGAAATAAAGGTGGTCACCTCACGATCCTGCATGGTCGATGCCCGATCCAGCATACGATCCAGTTCACCAGAGGCTTCACCACTTCGGATCATTTGTACCATCATCGGAGGGAAATAACCGCAGCGTTCCAGTTGTGTTGCCAAATTACCACCTTCTGTTACACGCTCCATCGCCACTTCAATGGCATCCCGAATTACCCAGTTATTACTGACTTCGGCACCAATGCGTAAGGCTTCCACCAAAGGCACGCCTGAGCGGGTTAAAATGGATAAGGTACTGGCAAAACGTGCCGCATTTATACCACGCGAAAGTTTACCAAATAGTGGCAATCTGAGCGTTAATCGGTCAAATGCATAATGCCCTGCATTGGTTCTTAAGAATCGGGTAAATAGAATGATGGCAATAAAGGCAAGAATGAGCATGCCAACCCAGGTATGCCGAATAAAGGCACTGGCTTTCATTAAAGCAACCGTGATCCACGGCAAAGCTTCTTTACTTTGTTCAAAGGTTTTGACGATTTCTGGCACGACATAAGTCATCAAGCCCATCACAATACCGAAAGACATCAGCATCAGTACAATCGGGTAAATCATCGCACCCTGAACTTTCTTCTGCATGGCAAAACGGTTTTCTGTGTAGTCCGATAACTGATCCAGAATCAGATCAAGATGACCTGAACGCTCGCCCGCAGCAACTGTTGCAATATAGAGCTCGGGAAAGCGTCCTGACTGCTGCATACTTTTTGCCAGTGAATGCCCTTCCAGTACCTTGGAACGTACTGTAATCAATAAATTTCGGACATGCGCTTTTTCACTTTGTTTACTAACCGCACGGAGCGCTTCTTCCAATGGAATTCCTGCCGCGACCAACACTGAGAGTTGCCGCGTCATCAATGCTAAATCATAAGCGCTAAAGCTTTTTTTAAACCATGAACGCTGTTGTTGTTTATCTTTTTGTTCAACCGCATCGACCGCAATTGGTGTCCATGCTTTATCGCGTAACTGTTGGCGAATCTGGCGTGCGGAATCCCCTTCCAGCACACCTTTATGTTGCTTTCCTGAGGCATCGATAGCAGTAAATTGATAAGCAGGCATGGTTCTGTTCTAATTGTCCCAAAATAGTCGTTGTTAAGTGCATCCGTGTATGGCCTGAGGAACGTTGTTCCACAAGAAATTCATCGACATAACGTACAGCACTTTAGCATAATTCTATGAGATGCCGTCATGCCTTATTTAAGTTGTTTTAAGCGATTACACAACTTAAAAGGCTGAAAATATCAACATACACTTTATATGAATGAAGCCTATATGCCGACCCAAAATTCTAGCGCTATTGTTTACCGTATTCGCGTTGCCATACCTGTATATCTGTATGACACCTTTGATTATACGGTCAGTGCAGAGCAATATGCTCAGGCACAAGTCGGTGCGCGTGTTGCCATTTCATTTGGGCGGCAAAATCTGGTGGGTCTCATCACTGAAAAAGTTGACCCAGACGAAGTATTTACAGGTCAGTTCAAACTTAAAGCCATCACGGAGTTACTCGATCAGGAAGCGATTTTAGACCAACAAGTTTTAACTTTGTTGACATGGTCAGCCCAATATTATCAATTTCCGATTGGTGAGGTCATGCAAAGCGCCTTACCGGCGTTACTTAGACAAGGTCGTGCCTTAGATATCCTGTTCCATCTATGGAAAATCACGCCACATGATGACCCTGCCTCATTATTAAAGCGTTCGCAAAAACAATATGAAGCCTATCAGGTGCTAAAGCTACATCCGCATGGCACCACTGAAAATGTCTTGAATCTTAGTAGCGTCGAGACTTCGACCCTGAAAGCACTAGAAAAGAAAGGCCTGGTCGAATGTTGTCTGGAACCGCATGATTTTACTCCGACACCCGTGCAACTGGCGCAAGTTCCATTAACACCGAATGAAGACCAGAAAAAAGCCATTCAACAGATTCTCAAGGCACAACATCACTATCAGGCCTTTTTACTGGACGGTTTGACTGGAAGCGGAAAAACAGAAGTTTATCTGCAAGTGATGCATGAGGTATTAAAACAAGGCAAGCAAGTACTGGTGCTGGTGCCTGAAATTGGCCTCACCCCGCAAACCGTTTCACGGTTTAAATCACGCTTTCATTGTGATATTGCCTTGCTCCATTCAGGTCTAAATGACTCGAAACGTTTACAGGCATGGCAACATGCGCAAACGGGCAAAGCCTCGATCATTATTGGTACACGCTCTGCAATTTATACCCCATTGCCAAATCTGGGCCTGATCATTTTAGATGAAGAACATGACCTCTCTTATAAGCAGCAAGAAGGTTTCCGTTACCATACCCGTGATGTCGCCTTATATCGAGGGCATTTGCAAAACTGTCCTGTGATTCTCGGCTCAGCCACTCCTAGCATCGATAGTTTTCATCTGGTTGAGTCAGGAAAATTACAACTTCTGGAGCTGAATCAGCGTGCAGGCGTAGCAGTTTTACCGAAAATGCATGTGGTGGATTTAAAGATTGCGAAAAAGCAGCATGGGCTCAGCCAGACCTTGATTCAGCAAATTAAGCATACTTTAGAGCGCAAAGAACAAGTCCTGATCTTTTTAAACCGACGTGGCTATGCGCCCATTCTGATGTGTGAAAGCTGCGGCTGGCAAGCCAACTGTCCGCATTGTGATGCACACTTTACCCTGCATTCACAGCCTTACCATTATTTGCATTGTCATCATTGCGGTACCATCAATCGTCTGCCAGATCATTGTCCTGAATGCAAAAAACAGAGTTTGAAAACAATTGGCGCAGGAACGGCGAAGCTTGAGGAACACCTACAAGAACTCTTCCCGCACAATGAAGTGATACGGGTTGATCGTGACAGTACCAGCCGAGTCGGTAGCTGGCAGAAAATTTATGATCGGATTCAGCAAAACAAGCCAAGTATTTTACTGGGTACGCAAATGCTCGCTAAGGGTCATCACTTCCCCCATGTGACACTTGTTGCGATTCTGGATATTGATGCAGGTCTGCTCAGCGTTGATCCGCGCGCGCCTGAACGAACAGCTCAATTGATTGTGCAAGTGGCTGGACGTGCTGGACGTGGCGAGCATAAAGGCAGTGTGTATTTACAAAGCTTACGTCCTGACCATCCGATGTTGACCACACTGATTGAACATGATTATCGTACCGTCGCCAAACAAATGCTGGCTGATCGCAAAATCGCCCTGCTACCGCCTTATCGTTATGCTGTACTGGTTCGGGTTGAATCTAAAGATCGTGACTATAGTCAACAATTTCTAGCGGATATTGCCCAGCAACTTAGAACAATGGCTGGCGATCTGGTTGATATTTGGGGCCCAATCCCTGCCCCTATGGAGCGTAAAGCAGGCCGTTATCGTGCGCACATGGTGATTTTGTCTACTGATCGGGCAAAACTGCACTTTTATTTGCGTCAATGGTGGCAACAAGTGGTACATTTACCTCGACAGCATCAACTCAGGCTTTCCATTGATGTTGATCCACAAGAGTTTAGTTAAGATACTTTAGGCATATGTTATAAAAGACACGTCACAGGATTGGTCTTTTTAACCTTTACTCATTTGAGTTAGTCTAGACAGAATAGAAAAATTGAGGCATTCGATGTCCTTACTGCTACCCATTATTTTTTTACTGGCTGCGACTTTAATTTTTGTTCCATTGGCCAAGCGCTATATGGGCACCACTGTTTTGGGTTATCTCATCGCAGGGCTGGTACTCGGTTCCAATGTCTCAGGGCTGGTTGAAGATCCTCAACTGATCCAATCATTGCTCGAACTGGGTATGATTGCGGTCATGCTCTTTCTAGGTCTTGCGTTTCGACCAGTACAACTCTGGGTAGAGCGTCGAAGTATTCTTAAACATAGCGGCTTACCACTCGCAATCATTATCCCAATTTTAATCGGTGCCTGTTTCCTACTGTTGAATCAATTGCTGACCAGTTTCATTCTTGGCTTCGCACTGGCACTCTCTACGGTTACTTTAGTGCAGCAACTACTACAGAAAAAACACCAACTGCATAACCAGTTGGGGCAAGCCTGTTTAGCCACACTGCAATTTCAGATTTTTATCACAGTGGTTCTAATTGCACTATTTCCTTTGCTGGAAGAAACCGCATCTACAAGACATGGAATTGCTTATTTTGCTGCAATTATTGCCACGATTTCGGGTCTATTTCTCGCCAGTCGCTATCTGGTACGTCCAGCTTTCCGCTTTTTAGCACAAAAAAACAGTATTCAACTTATCCCTGTGCTGAGTGCCTTGATCATTGTCTCGGTCATTCTGATTATGGATATTTTGAATATTCATGTCTTGATTGGTGCATTTTTAGCAGGCTTATTATTAGCAGAAACCGAATTTAAAGCTGAAGTTGAACGTATTCTTGAACCCTTTAAAGATGCTGCAATCGGGTTGTTTTTTCTGGCGATTGGTCTAGGTCTTTCGCTTGAACCCTTAGCTCAGACGCCATTATTAATCTTAGGTTCAATCTTTGGATTGGTACTGATCAAGGCGGGTGTTATTGCAGCAATCCGTTATTATCAGCAACGTCATGCCAGATTCAGCACATTGTTTGCAATCACCTTGGCTCAAAGTGGTGAACTCACTTTTATTCTGCTCAAACTGACAGAAAGTGAAGATCTGCTCAGCAAAGCCTTATTACACCCTGCTTTGCTAATTGTGTTCGGTTCGATGTTATTGACGCCTCTGCTGTACTGGCTCTTTGATGCAGAAATTTTGCCACGATTGCAGAAAAAAGTACCCGTTGCGCCTGAAGATGTGCCACAACATCCGATTCTGATCGTCGGTTTTGGACGCTTTGGACAAGTGGTTGCCCGAGTTTTGCACGCGCAAGGCAAACAATTCAGTGTAATTGATAGCAACCAACCTGATGCTGATTTTATTGAACAATATGGACATCGTTTTTTTGATGCCGACGTGACTCAGGTCGACAACTTACGTGCTGCAGGAATCGAATACTGCAAGCTACTAATTCTCGCAATTGATGATGTTGAAGACAGTATGAATCTAGCGCGTTATCTGCGTTTGAATCATCCCGACCTGACGCTGTTTGTGCGGGCACGCGACCGTCATCATGCCCATTTACTCAATGGTTTAGGCATTCAATATATGTGGCGTGAAACCTATGCCGCTTCGCTGGATATGGCACAGCAGGCTTTAGTCGAAACTGGCCTGACAAATCTTGATGCACAAACGCAGATGGAACGTTTTAAGCAACAGGATGAGCTGCTTCTGATCCAGCAACATTGGGTACAAGAACAGCAAGAGATTGTTGAACATTATCCAAGTGCGATTGCAGAACTTGAGTATTTGTTTGAAAACACAAAAACTTTGCAGCCAGATCGCATGCGCAATGATCAAAACACACAAAGTGATGCAAATTCACTCAATGAAACATCTTGAGTTTTAGCAAACTGACACCATTATTGACTGCATACATGCACCTTTTTATAAAGCCCTAAGTGCTTTTCAAAGCAGCGCATTGCTTTGTTTTCCCTGTGCGGGATACTGGAGAAAAATATGTCTGATTTACGCCAACGCTTTTTTATTGAGGACTGCCCTGTTCGCGGTGAAGTGGTGCATCTGGAAGAAGCATTGCAAACCATTTTGGCGCAACGTGAATATATGCCTGCAGTACAAAGCCTGTTGGGCGAAATGTTAAGTGCCACAGCATTACTTGCCAGCACACTGAAAATCCGTGGTCGTATTAGCTTACAGATTCAGGCAAGCGGCACCTTCAAATGGGCAATGGCTGAATGTAACCATTTAGGTGAAGTTCGTGCTCTGGCTGATTATGAAGAAGATCCAAGATTTGTAGAAGGTCATGATAGCCGCACGGTACTTGCAGCATTAACCAATCCGGTTCTGTTCATTAATATTGAACCTGAGCACGGCGAACGCTATCAAGGGATCGTACCGCTTGATCAACCGACCTTGGCAGGCTGCTTGACGCAATATTACGATTTATCGGCGCAGATCCCGACGCATATCGTATTGGCGACCAACAGCAAACGTTCAGGTGGTTTACTGATCCAATTACTTCCTCGTAATGATGAAGAAGAGCAAAAAATGGTGGACGAAGACCTGTGGCCTCGTCTGACAATGCTCACTGAAACCTTGAAACCAGAAGAGCTGACCGATCTTTCAGCCAATGAAATCCTCTATCGTTTGTATAACGAAGAAGAAGTACGTTTGCCTGAAATTGAACAGTTAAAGTTTGGTTGCACCTGCTCTAAAGAGCGTTGTGCCAATGCATTGATTCAGATTGGTGTAGATGCGGTACACGAAACTTTAGAAGCACAAAACCCGATCCAGATGGATTGCCAGTTCTGTAATACACGCTATGAATTTACAGCAGAAGAAGCTTTGGCTTTATTCGGTGAACATTTAAGTTAATTTACCCAATGTTCAAAAATAAAAAGAGACGGGCTTCCGTCTTTTTTTATTTTGTATTAAGGTCTACCCGATAAAACAATTTTCAAATCTCCCAATAATATCGACCTTATGATTAAGCTATGAATTACTTCGAATATTTGCTGTTTATTGTGAGTGTGGTGGTCCTCATTGCCACGCCCGGCCCTGTGATGATTCTGGTAGCCAGTGCTGGACTCAAAGGCGGTTATAAAAAAGCTTTACAGACCATCTTTGGAACCAACTTTGCCTCTTTAATCCTGATTTTTATTTCAGTGCTAATTCTCAAAGGCTTTCTCACCATTGATGAAAATTACCTGAAAGCCATTCGGGTATTAGGTTGCCTTTATATTGCCTATCTTGGTTATAGCATTATTAAAGAAGTCATTCAGGCACCGCATCCAACTGCAATTCAAACCGTATCGGCACAAAATGGCGGTTTTAAGAAAGGGTTTCTGGTCGGAATTTCCAATCCCAAAGATATTATTTTCTTCTCGGCATTTTTCCCGCAATTTATTTCAATTTCACCCAATATCAATTTTAGCCTCAGTCTATTGACCGTGACGTGGATCGTTCTGGATTTCTTGACCTTATCTTTGGTGTATCTGTTCTTCCGTCGCTTATCGCAAAGCAGTATTTATCCAAAAATTCTCGGTTTATGCGGTGCCTTGCTGGTCTTGATTGCGCTCTATGGTCTAATCGAAACCTTTATCTAGACGTTCAACCAAGCCAAATAAAATTATTTACGCGCTCTTTTCTGATTCAAACAGAACAAGTCTTATACAATCGAATCCATTGAAATCTCTTGGATTCGTTTCATAATGAAAGAAACACAACATTATTATATTTAAAGATCATGGCAAAAAATTATTATGAAGAGCTAGGTGTTTCCAGAGATGCCTCAGCAGATGAAATCAAAAAAGCCTATCGAAAACTGGCGCGTAAATATCATCCTGACATTAGTAAAGAAGCGGATGCGGAAGCCAAAATGCAGGCGATTAATGTCGCCTACGACACCTTAAGCGATAGCACCAAGAAAGCCGAATATGATCAAATGCTGGATCATCCACAAGGTTTTTCCAACTTTGGTCAAGGTAACCAAAGCGGTTTCGATGGTTCGCAGTTCTATCGCCAGAGTTCAGGTGAAGGGGCAGATTTTAGTGGCTTTGAAGACCTGTTTGGTCGTTTTGGATCAGGCTTTGGTGGCGGGCAACAACGGTCTCAACGCCAACAACGTAGCTATCGTGGTGAAGATCAACATGCCAGTATTCAGGTCGATTTAGATATCGCCTATCACGGATCAACCCAGCAAATCACGCTACAAATTCCGACTTATAACGTCTATGGTGAGCCTGAGGTTCAACGCAAAACCTTAGAAGTTAAAATTCCAAAAGGAATGAAGGAAGGTCAGCAAATCCGTCTCAATGGTCAAGGCCAGAGTGGTATCAATGGCGGCGCAAATGGCGATCTTTATATCGAGATTCAGTACAAGGATACTGACCGTATTCGTGTTGAAGGTGCTGATGTATATCAAACCATTGATGTCAGTCCTTGGGAAGCGGGTCTCGGGCAAAGTATTGAAGTCGATACCCCTGCTGGGCAGCTCAAAGTGAACTTGCCGAAAAATGCCAAGAATGGGCAACAGTTACGTTTAAAAGAGAAAGGTATTCCGAATAAGACTGCGGGGCATCTGTACCTGATTATTAATATTGTTTTACCGCCAGCGCACAGTGAGCAAGAGCAACAGGCTTATCAACAATTTGCCGAAGCCTTTGCTACATTCAAACCTCGTGCCTCATAAGGAGTAAGATCATGACAACGATTCAATACAAAGAAATTCAATATGACGGTCACTGCCAAGTTGAAATCATTGATGAACAATTGGCACTTGATCTTGAACACTTTGCAGAAGCATGTGGTCAAAGTACCGAATGGGTACTCAAACTGATCGATTATGATATTTTGCAAATCTCTGTCGATCCGCAAAGCTATCAGTTTATCGGTGAAGATGTCAGTCGCGCTCGACGTGCCTATCGCCTGCAACGTGACTTTGATGCAAGCCTGTCAGCAGTAGCCGTGATGCTGGATTTAATCGATGAAGTGCAACAGCTTCGCAAACAGCTCAAACATTTTCATTAACCAATATTCTTAATTTAACGAACAACTAGATAAAATCTGATACTCGAGGGGGTCATCCACAACCTGAGCGAAGATAAACAAAGCACTGCTTTGTCTGAAGCGCAAGACGAACAGCTATACTGTGAGTATGGTATCAAAAGTGAACCTTGCGGAGCTTTAGTCGCTCTTCATGTGGACGACGGTGCCTTTGCTCTTGCGAAGCTTTAAACGCTTCTCAGGGCGAAACCAAAGTAAGGCGAGCCTGAACGAACCAAAGCGATTAAAGCTTTGGTGAAGTGCAAGACGAAGTAGTTAATCCTGAGAACAGATGAGAACTCCGTATGACTCCACTAAAAATTACTTTTTAACAATGAAATATTTGAACGAAATCTGTTATTTCAGCTTGGTCATTTTCTCCACTTCTTTTAGCGTTTGCTTAATCGGTTCGTAGTCCAGAAACCATAGCAAATTCAGATTACGCTGTTTATGTTGCTGTGCAAGCAAATCAATCACACTCCGTTCACCGCGCCCAACCAGATGCTGACGATAGAAATAATATAGCAGCAACACGGTACTCATCAGCATCACGCCCAGCATGATCCAGAATCCGACAGGTGATTTCAGCCCTGGAATAAACTCAAAGTTCATCCCGTATACACCCGTTAATAAGGTTAATGGCGCAAAAATGGCCGTAATAATCGCCAAGATGCGCATGTTTTCATTGGTTTGATTGGCAATCGCAGAAAAGTGCAAGTCGATAGCCGACTGAATCGCATTACGCAAACGTAAGGTATGTTTCTGTACCCGTTCGACATGGCTCATCAGGTCATTCAAGCGCACCAGCAAGATGTCTTGCGCCTTATGCTTATGCTCACCCACGACATGATGATAATTATCGACCAGTTCATCTCTAAACTCCTGCAAGGTTTCAATCTGCTCCTCACATAAATTTTCGATTTGCTGAAATGCCATGTCTTCATGGAATAACTGATGCCATTGCTTAAAACGACGATTCCCCTGTAACAACTGCTGCTGCCAATATTCAACCCGACGCGTTAACGGTGTGCGCAGATTCAAATAGCCATCAATCATACTATTCAGTAAGCGCAAGCAGAGATCTGCGGGTGTCGCAGGTAATTTACGTGGTTTATTCTGCTCGGCAATCAGACGTCCCATAATGGTCTGTAGACGCTGTATATAGCTTTCGACGGCCTGATTGCCCTGCTCGCGTACACTCACCAGAAATTGTGGCGTCAGGATAAAACTCATTGGCGTGGTGGCGAGCCCAAAAACACTCTCATGGGATTCCAGAACATTCTCACTTTCAAGAATTTGGTCATCTGGGCTAATTAACTTACGGAACACCAAGAGATCGTATTCTTCAACCGTATCAAAAGCACAAGGATGCTCAATATTGAGTAAATCGCGCATATGGAATTCATTCAAAACCAATCCCGTATGCCGACAAATATCGCTTTGCCACGTCTCGGTATGATTGACCAGATCTTGCCTTAAACTATCGACCCACAAAAATTCCAGCGCGTGTTCAGCTTGTTGTTCTGTACTAATAAAAATTGTATTTTCACTGTTATGGCGATAAAAATAATAAAGCTGCATAGGACAATATGAATTTGGATAGCTACTGAAATGCTGCCATGAAGCGTCGTAAAAAGCTATCGCTATTCAACCCGCTATTTCCTGCACAATAAAAAAGCCTCATACAGAGGCTTTTTTAACAGATAAAAGATTATGCATCTTCTTTAACGATACCGTGCTTTAACGCCAGATCGAGTTGTTCTTTATCTAATGCCTTATCCCATTTCGCAACTACGATAGTTGCACATGCATTCCCGACAAGGTTGGTCAATGCGCGACATTCAGACATGAAACGGTCAATACCTAAAATCAGCGCCATACCTGCAACTGGAATTGCGGGTACAACTGAAAGTGTAGCTGCCAAGGTAATGAAGCCTGCACCAGTGATCCCTGCTGCACCTTTAGAGCTCAGCATCGCCACCAATAAAATAGTGATCTGTTGAGTCAGCGTCAATTCGATATTACATGCCTGCGCAATAAACAAGGCTGCCAAGGTCATATAAATATTGGTACCATCCAGATTAAATGAATAGCCTGTCGGAATGACCAAGCCGACCACTGATTTTTCACAGCCCGCCTTTTCCATTTTCGCCATTAATGAAGGTAATGCTGCTTCAGATGAACTGGTACCGAGTACCAACCAGAGTTCATCTTTAATATAACGAATCAGATCAATAATCGAGAAGCCGTTATAACGTGCGACTGCACCCAGAATCACAATGACAAACAGTAAAGCCGTAATATAGAAGGTCGCAATCAGTAACATCAAATTACCAATCGAGCTAATCCCATACGCACCAATGGTAAAGGCCATTGCACCAAACGCACCAATCGGCGCGAACTTCATCAACATCCCAACCAAGGTGAAAACTGGATTGGTCAATTGTTGAAGAAAGTCTGTGACTGGACGGCCTAAATCACCTGATTTTGCCAAAGCCAAACCAAATAATACGGCGACGAATAGTACTTGAAGAATTTGTCCTGATACGAATGGGCTAACCAAAGTATCTGGAATAATATTCATTAAGAAGCCAGTAATCGAAGATTCATGCGCCTTAGCTGCATATTCATCGACTTTGGTGCTGTGCAAGGTACTTGGATCAATATTTAAACCATGACCTGGCTCAATCACATTTCCGACAATCAGACCCACAATCAAAGCCAAGGTTGAAAAGGTCAGGAAGTAAATCATTGCCTTCCCGGTAACTCGTCCAACACTTCCAATATTTTTCATCCCTGCGATCCCTGTTACAACCGTCAGGAAAATCACAGGAGCAATGATCATTTTCACCATTTTAATGAATGCTTCGCCTAATGGCTTCAAGCTTTCACCAAACTCAGGAAAGAAATGACCGAGTAGTATCCCCGCAACAATTGCGAAGATCACTTGTACATAGAGAATTTGATAGAACTTTGGTTTCTTGGGAGGTTGTTGGTCATCTTGACCTGCGGCTACATGATCGACAAGCATGTGCAATATTCCTTCATATTGAGATGAACAAATAGACTTCCGACTGTCTATCTAAAACCACATAAATACGGCAGGCACGGAAATTTGGGGAATTCTACGTTAGTTGTTGGGCTCAGATTTAAAGCATTAGACTAATGTCTAATATAAAGAAATTTTATGTTTACAGTTTCAACTTTTTATACTTATAACAATCATTAACTTAATAAAAAAAGCGCATTGTTTGTACAATGCGCTTTTTTTAGTCGAAAGACTGAGCTAGCTTATGCTTGCTCGATATCTTTCATTGTCAACTTGATACGACCACGGTTGTCGACATCAGCAACTTGTACTTTAACTTCCTGACCTTCTTTCAATACGTCAGTCACATTCGCAATACGCTCATTTGAGATTTGTGAAATGTGAAGAAGACCATCAGTACCCGGCATGATGTTGACGAATGCACCGAATTCTACAATACGGATTACTTTACCGTCATAGATCTTACCTGGTTCAACCTCAGCAGTAAGTGCTTGAATTTTTGCAATCGCAGCACGAGCAGCAGCTTTAGTTTCACCAAATACGCGAACTGTACCGTTATCTTCAATATCAATTGCAGCTTTAGTTTCTTCAGTAATGGCACGAATCGTTGCGCCGCCTTTACCAATCACATCACGGATCTTGTCTGGATTGATGTTAATCACTTCAAACGTCGGTGCATTCGCACTGATTTCTGCACGCGCACGTGAAATCACTTTATTCATTTCATTGAGGATGTGCATACGACCAGCAAATGCTTGGTTTAATGCAACCTCCATGATTTCTTCAGTGATACCTTCGATCTTGATATCCATTTGAAGTGCAGTAATACCGTTTGCAGAACCTGCGACTTTAAAGTCCATATCACCTAAGTGATCTTCATCACCCAAGATGTCAGAAAGTACTGCGAAACGCTCGCCTTCTTTCACTAAGCCCATTGCGATACCCGCAACTGGTGCTTTAAGTGGAACACCTGCATCCATAAGTGATAATGAAGCACCACATACAGAAGCCATTGAAGATGAACCGTTAGATTCAGTAATATCAGAAACGATACGAATTACGTATGGGAAGCGGTCAGCCGCTGGAAGAACAGCTTGAACACCACGACGTGCTAAACGGCCATGACCGATTTCACGACGCTTAGGGCCAGATTCACGACCTGTTTCACCTACAGAGTATGCAGGGAAGTTATAGTGCAACATGAAGTTGTCAGTTTTCGTACCTGAAAGGGTATCAACCATCAACGCATCACGCGTGTTACCTAAAGTTGTTGTAACCAACGCCTGAGTTTCACCACGCGTGAATAACGCAGAACCGTGTGCACGGTCTAATACGCCAACTTGTACGTCGATACCACGAACAGTTTTGGTATCACGACCATCAATACGCGGCTTACCAGACAAGATGTTGTCACGTACAGTACGGTATTTAAGGTCTTCAAATAATTCATTTACTTCGTCAGCAATACCAGTCTCGTCATTTTCAGGAACGAACTGAGCAACCGCTTCTGCATAAAGTGCATCAAGTGCCGCATAACGGTCTTGTTTGATTGCAATGGTATATGCTTCAGAAATCTTCGCTTCGAAAGCTGCTTTTAATTGCTCAAGAAGCACTTCGTTTTTGCTTGGAGCAACCCAAGTTGATTCAACTGCGCCCGCAGCAGCAGCAAATTCTTTAATCGCTTGAATTGCGATTTGCATTTCGTCATGACCGAAAAGAACAGCACCAAGCATTTGGTCTTCTGAAAGCTCTTTCGCTTCAGACTCAACCATTAATACTGCAGATTCAGTACCAGCAACGACCAGATCAAGATCAGATTGTGCAAGTTGTTCGAAGTTCGGGTTAAGAACGTATTCACCGTTAATTAAACCAACACGCGCACCACCGATTGGACCACGGAATGGTGTACCTGCAATTGACAATGCAGCAGATGTACCGAGCATTGCAGCAATATCGGCATCCATGGTTTTGTCAGAAGAAACAACAGTTGCTGTTACTTGAATCTCGTTGAAGTAACCTTCTGGGAACAACGGACGGATTGGACGGTCGATCAAACGTGAAATTAAAGTTTCAGCTTCAGAAGCACGACCTTCACGCTTACCGTAACCACCAGGGATACGACCAGCTGCATATTGTTTTTCTTGGTAGTTAACAGTCAACGGGAAAAAGTCTTGACCCGCTTTTGCTTTAGGTTGGGCAACAACTGCAACCAGAACAGTCACGCCACCCATGGTAACTAAAACTGTATTGGCTTGACGTGCAACACGACCCGTTTCTAAAACAACTTGATGTTGACCAAATTGAAATTCTTTACGAATGATATTAAACATTGACATGTATTATATTTTCCTAGTTTTATTCTAGTGAGACCCCTAAGGTTTGGCATTCAGACCACCACTAGCGTGTGGATAAATGACAAAGCTTAGAAGCCATCGCACTAGATCAAAAATTTTTAAATAAAAGTTAAACACAAAGAAGGAGCGAACAAGCGCCCCTTCTAAACTCACCTAACGGAAATTAGGCGAAACTCTCTTTTCAGCGATAAGGCATTGCAACATGCGAAATAGCGAAAACAAAGTAAAATCGAATTAACGACGTAAACCTAATGCGCCGATCAAAGCAACATAACGACCGTGATCTTTACCGTTTAAGTAGTCAAGTAATTTACGACGTTGGTTTACCATACGAATCAAACCACGACGGCTGTGATGGTCGTGTTTGTGTTCTTTAAAGTGACCTTGCAAATCATTGATTTGAGCAGACAATAAAGCAACTTGTACTTCAGGTGAACCAGTGTCGTTTTCAGCACGAGCAAATTTAGCGATGATCTCTGCGCGATCTGCGTTAGTTAAAGCCATTCGATTTCTCCGAGATGCTTAAAAAATAAAATGATATTGATCAGTTGAAAACAACTGACTGCCGTGCATCACTACAGCAAGGCGCTATTTTAAGTGATCTATCGCTATATTGCAAAATTGTTTTATGTTTGCTGGCATTTCGGCAGCTGACAGCATTGCACAAAATAGGCACACTACCCTTGCTCTGTTTAGATTCATGACAGAGGAAAAAAGAAAATGAAAAAATTGCGAGGGATGCGTGAAAATTTTATCAACCAATACTTGCTACGTTCCACATGACCTCAATCAGGTGATTCGCACCAAAGATGAAGTTTCGGCTGAATTGGGTGGCATGACAGAAAAGCAGATTCAAAAAATCTGGAGCAGTGTCGAAGCGCTCTATAAAACGGGGAATTATCCACTCATCACCTTATGTTTACGCCGACAGGGACAAATTCTGTTAAACCGTAGTATTGGTTATGCGCAAGGCAACTCGACGGAAGGCTTAGCACCTGATGCCAAGATTGCGACCCCAGATACACCTGTCTGCCTGTTTTCTGCATCTAAAATGGTAACAGCCATGTTAGTGCATATGCTGGATGAGCGTGGCGACCTGAATTTACTTGATCCGATTAGCTATTACATTCCTGAATATGGCGTCAATGGCAAACGCCGTGCCACGATTTTTCATTTGCTTTCGCATCGTGGGGGGATTCCACGTATTGATAGCGAAGTAACGCCAGAGCTGCTCTTTAATCAGGAAGAAATCTTAAAACTGCTTTATACCGCGAAACCAGTTTCCCCTTCAGGTACGCATCTTGCCTATCATGCCGTTACTGCCGGTTATATTCTGGGTGAAATCGTTCAACGCGTGACAGGACAAAGTGTTCGCGAATTCCTCGCAGAACACATCGAAAGACCGATGGACTTAGACTATTTCAACTATGGTTTAAAAGCTGAATATCGCGATGATGTTGCCTTGAACTATGCTACTGGGATTCATCCAAGCTTAGGCACAGATTTTTACCTCAACCATGTGTTAGGAGGTGGTCTGCAACTGGCGGTGGATGTCACCAATGATCATCGCTTTATGGATACGATTTGTCCTGCGGGTAACATTTATACCAGTGCTGAACAGGCGGGACGTTTTTTTGAAATGCTGCTCAGTGGTGGTGAATATCAAGGCAAGCAAATCATGAGTGAAAAAACCGTATTCCGCTCAACCTTGCCGACCTCTGGCATTAGTCTGGATCGAACCCTCTTGGCACCAATGCGCTATGCGCTGGGCCCAATGCTGGGTAGTAATCCTGTTGGCTTATTTGGTCCAATGACAGGTCAGGCGTTTGGTCATATCGGTTTCTCAAATATTTTGTGTTGGGCTGACCCTGAACGTGACATTAGTGTGTCATTGCTCACCACAGGTAAATCAGTCGTAGGTACACATCTGCCTGCACTGGCAAAAACGCTGTACCAGATCTCCACAAATTGTCCAAAAATTCCGAAAAATCAGCGCCGTTCACTGTTTGCGACAGATCGTACTGAGGCGGATCTGGTTTAGCACTTAAATTAGGACAAAACCTCAAAACAAAAAAAGCCCAAGTTCAACTTGGGCCCTTGCGCTGAGGTTTTATTATTATCATTTTGCTTTATTTTTCTTGTTAACTCTTCTTCTCCTTTCACATTCATACCCTCTGAATGATCTTACACACATCATTGTCTTTATTATCTCGTTCTTGTGTGTGCTGTTTCTATACTGACTATTCTGTCAGAATCAATTGTGGAGAAAAATAGCATTTTTCTTATCTCTGTGTAAGAAAAAACGTACAAGTCTGTATAACATTTAACTTAATAATAACAAAAAATTGTTCTACAACAGAATTCTCATTTCTTCTTTTTATCTAACTTGATTCAACGCACACAAAGTGACAAAAACATGAATATTCACGTTTTTGATTAGGTTATAGAAATAGATTGATGGTGAAAAATTTGATGTGCTGAAACAGTAAAAATAAAAAAGCCCTGTAGTCTCTCCCAAAACTACAAGGCTTAGCGGCTGTAAGTTTCCTCTCTTATCACTTACTTCACTGTAAGTTCGCTGTCATCACGACGTTATTATTATATTTTTGCGATTTACCTAGCTTTCCGTGCTAGGCTCTTTGTGGGTACATAATCTCAAAAAGCTTCAACTTGCTCTAGCGACAATATCTCGAATCTTTGTAAGCTTTTACTTACAAAAGCTCATATTTTGTAGAAAAAGTTCACAATATAACCAAATTGATCTTTTGCACTAAACCACTGCGGCGTACTGTCCGTGTTGTGAATGCCTGTTGTAGCGCATTTGGATCAGCCAAAATACTTACCACTTTTTTCGCCCGGGTGACCGCTGTATAGATCAGTTCCTGACTCAGTAATTTCTCCGCACTTGCATCCAGTACAATTGCGGTATGAGTAAATTCGGAACCTTGAGATTTATGGATCGTCAAGGCAAACGCAGTCTGCATATTTCGTGGTAAACGATGTGCTGCAATCCATTTGTTCAGGCTAGGGAAAAAGACTTCAAATTGCTGAGGTTGGGTTCTATGTTTGAAGCAAATCCCGATATCCCCATTGGAAATGCTGAGCTGGTAATCATTATAGGTCATCATCACTGGACGCCCGATATACCAGTCCCCTACGGCAATTTGTTTGAGTTGCTGGTTCAGCCATTGTTCAGCATGACGATTCAGCTGTTCAATCCCCAATTGTCCGTGGCGAATCGCGGTTAAAATACGATAGTCATCAAAGGCCTGAATCACCTGTGACGTATATTGCTCGGGTTCATCTGCCTTTAGATATGTTTTTAATGCCTCGACATAGCCTTGAAAACCATACATTAATTTCTGCTGTGCTGTCGTAATATCAGCCTCATTCTGTTCTGGCAGATATTCAAGCTGAATCAGGTCAGGCATATCTTTAGATAAGACCACTGCTTGTAAAGCTGTTGCTGGTACGATCTGGCTTTCCAGATTTTCCAATACAGAAACAGCTTCTGCCTGATTGTGCTGATCCTGAATAAATCTTGCCAGTTGTCCAATCTTGGCCTCTCCAGAGAAACGACGACTGGTTTGCAGTTGCACCCGATTCTCCGCCAGTGCAGGAACTTGCTGTAAATCTGCCAAGACTGACCCAACATCAACCGAAGCCAACTGATTGGCATCTCCCAATAAAATAATGCGGCAAGCATCAGGCACCGCTTCAAATAAGGCAGTTGCCAGATTTAAATCCAGCATTGATGCTTCGTCGACGACGATTACATCATAAGGTAAAGGTTGTTTCTGGTTAAAACGAGGAATCTGCCGATTACCCATGCCCAATAAACGATGCAAAGTTTGCGTATTCTGATGGCGTAATTCATCGGTAATCAGTCCCGAAGCCACCAGTTTTGGATCATTAAATGAGTTCTGTAATGCTTCCTGCATACGTTGTGCTGCTTTGCCTGTCGGGGCAGCCATGGCAATCCGAATATCAGGAATCATCTGATTCAGAGCAGCAATAATACGTGCCAACGTATAGGTTTTACCTGTACCCGGCCCGCCTGTAATAATACTCAGCCCTTGTTGCAACACCATTTTCAATGCCGCCTGCTGATATTCGTCACTCAGTAAGTCGTGATAATCCTCAGCTTGAATGCTCTGAATCGTTTGTCGCTTTAATCGACAAATCTGATGAGCGAGGCGTTGCTCTAGTTGCCAATATCGGTATAATGCCAAGCCCTGCTGATCATAGACGCACGGCGCCACCTGAGTGGTTGCAAGCTCACTAGAAACAGCAAGATCTCCGAGGGCTTCAAGCTGTAGTGGATTAACTTCAATACAACTATCGCCTTGCAAGCTGGCCTCAACCAGTTGCTGTAATACTTGTGCAGCGCCAACGGATTGCGATGATTGAGAAAATGTTGCTTGTGTGAGGTAGTTACTCCACATATTCAACCAAGTCATTTGCTCAGGCTGATTATCCACTAGCTTGTCCACAGAGTTATCCTCAAACTTACCCACACGCTTGTCCACAAGGTTATAAACATATTTATCCACATGATAAGTTTTTGTTTAGTTTAGCTTCATACATTTTATCTACACCATTTTTCCAGCTTTATCCTCAGAGAAATATCCAAGAATTGCATCCAAACGCAAGATAAATTCGTCCTCAGGTTTCCAGTACAGACAGCCTTGTTGTTCTTGCCCATTCATCCCACGTAAATATAAATAAGATGCCCCACCCAAATGCTGCTCTATGCTGTAGTTCTGCAATTTCACGCCCAGATAACGGTGCAACGCGACCAGATATAAAGCCGCTTGTAGCCAATAACTAGAGATCGACATACTTTCTGCAATCTGCTCATGTTGATAATCGGCTTGGTCCGTACCTAAATAATTACTTTTATAATCGGCGATATGGTAACGCTGACCATCGAAGTAAACCAAATCGATTGAACCATTCAGATAACGGGCAGACTTGGCCTCAAGCAGTTCAGGCATCTGTATCTCATATTCTTCAAACAGTTGCTGCACACGCTGCATTGCCAGCACCCGATCCGATAACGCCAGATAGAATGGACATTCCGATAGATATTGCCCCGCGAGCAGTTGCTTTAATTGAAAGCCCTGATTCAGTGGCGTTACCAGTACATCCTGTAACCATGCCGCAATCCATTCATACAGTTGCTGTTCTGGTTGCTCCTGCTCTGGAAAGTGCTGTTGATATTGTTCGAGTAAATCGCCCCATAAACTTTGATAGGTATTTTTAAAACGACGGCGAATTTCCTCAATCCACGTTTCTGGTCGCTGAAAATCAATCTGCTCAAAAATCTCATGCAGAAAGTTGCCCGCCAGCGTGCCTTTAGGAAAGTATTGCTTAATCCATGCGATCGGTTGAGAGGTCGCTAAACTCTGATTACTGGCAAGATTGAGTTCATCTTCGGCCTGTTCAAAATCGGGGTCGATATTTGCCAGTCGGTCAACGCGATTGGCCTTGTGCTTTAGATGCTGCGCCAGATAACTGAAACTGGTCTTGCCACGTGCATAAAAGCGTTGCTCAGGTAAAGGCTGGGCAGCAAGCGGGAGCTTTTGTTTGTCCTGCTGATGATAGGCGGCATACGGTCGTTCAAGTACCAAAGCCTCATCTGCACAACAAGGATGCTGAAACGGCTCACCCTGATTTTTCCAGAATGCCAGACCAGAAAACTTATTTTTATCCCCTTTTTCAGGTTCAAATACCGCATAAACCCGATGGCTGGCACGCGTCAGTGCCACATACCATAAACGGTTTTGTTCAGCTAATGCGCGTTGCTGATGTTGATCTAGCTCAGCCTGCTGTAGAAAGTTTTTATCTGCGACAGCAACCACCCGTTGGGTACGAATCTGCCCTGTTTCTGGATGCTGAATCTCGGCAGTCGAAAAGTTTAAACTTTTCTGCATTTCAGCAAAGGCTTTGTTGGCACCAAGCAGAAACACGATTTTATATTCCAGCCCTTTGGACTGATGAATCGTCATCAACTGTACACCGGCTTCACTGGACAGCTTATGTTCTAGCTCCCATTCACGATCACTAGGCGAATGCAGTTGTTTGAGATACCAGTGATACAGATTTTGTATACCTTGCACATGTTCGCTATGCTGACTCAGAATATCGGTGAGATGACGTAAATTGACCACCGCACGCTCATTATCCTTACTTTGCGTTGCCACCAGTTGCTGCCAGATGCCAAACTGGTTTAAACAACGTTGCCACGCCGCCAGAAAACCTTGATTGAGCCACATTTCCCGTATTTCATCCAGTTGCTGGATATAAGCACTTAAGCCTTCTGGACTTTGCTCAAGCGTCAACAAACGGGTTAAGTCAAAGCCAAATAAACGACTCAGCAAGGCACGCTTTAATTTGGCCTCATCATAAGGATTGAGAATGGCCGTTAATAACGCCCCGATATCCTGTGCAATGGCTGAATCAAAAACACTGCGTTTGGAAGGACGGTTGACCCGAATCCCCAAACGTTCCAATACGTATTGCACTTCATCGAGTTGGCGATGGCTACGGGAGAGTACCGCAATATCATCTTCGCAAATGGCTTGAGGGGCCTCACCCTCCAAATACAGTTGTGTTGCATGCGCCTGATTGAGCAGGGTCTGTATTTTCCAGGCCACTTGGGTCGCTTGTTCATTACCATCCTGTAGCTGCAACCAGCGTAATGGTGCGGGATTGATCTGGTTATTTTCAATCAAGGCAGGATGTGGACGCGATCCCGCCTGAATCGGGTCATACAATACCTGCTCACCAAAATCAGTCTGTCGCTGGAACAAGACATCCACCACCTCGACCAGCTCTTTCACTGAACGATGGTTATGAATCAGCTTATAGACACGCCCCTGCTTGGCCATAATATCCTGATGGGCATTCAGGAACGTCAGCATATCGCCCCCACGGAAACCATAAATGGCCTGTTTACGATCCCCGACCATGATCATGCAGCCCTTTTTATAGCGCTGTGGATGTCGCCAGATACTGGCTAACATATCATCCTGATCTTGGTTCGTATCCTGAAACTCATCCACCAGAATCAGCGGATAACGTGCCTGTACAAATACGGCAAAACGTTGTCCCTGCTCGCCCTTTAATGCTTCAGACAAGGTTTTAATTTGCTGGGAAAATGTGGTTTCGCCCTTTTGCTGCAATACTTGTGGCAGCCTTTTTTTGACCTCAATACACAGATAGGCCTTTAGATAAACCTGTAATTGTTCAAATTGTTGCTGGGTTTGTTGTAATGCCTGACCAAGCGTCTGTAACTGCAATATTGCGGGATGCTGATAAAACCCATCGCTAATATCTGCAGGACATTTCTTAAAAATTTTCTGATTATCGAGCTTGTCTAAAAATTTGAATAAGGCATCGCGATCTGCTTCAAAATAAGCATCAAAAACCTGTATCGATGCAGGTTGCTTTAAAGCATTTAATAGCGCAGGACAATGCACTGTAAACAGCTTATTAAAAGCATGGTTGCGGAAAGACGTACCATTAATATGGGAATAATGCGCGCCATCCAGATGAAAATATTCAGCCAGCTCAGCCAATTCAATCTGTTCAGCTTGCTGCTGCCATTGCTGTAATTGCGCCAGTTCAATCTCAGGCATGACTGGCAATTTAAATTGAGCCGAACTAAAGTTGAGAGAACTCTCGACCATCGAGACAAAATGGTCGACACTCTTGAGACCGCCTACGCTATAAAGTGCATCAATCACTTGTTGTGGTTGAGCCTGAATCCACTCACGCAACACATCATGAATTAATTGACGAGTATAGCTTTTTGCATCATCAGTAATCTGTGCCGCTTCGATCTTGCCACTTTCAAAAGCAAACTCTCTGAGCAACTTCTGGCTAAAGCTGTCTAGGGTTCCGACAAATAACTCATCTAACTGATCAATCACAAGTTTCAAGCGTTCACAGGCGTAGGCAATACGAGGTGCAAAAGTCTGTAAAACCTGCTGTTTGAGCGGATCCGACTCTTGTACAGCCAATGCCTGAATATCCTGTTCCAGCACTGTACGTAACGGTTCCAGATATTGCTGCATCTCCACCAGACGTAAACGGATACGGCTTTTTAACTCGGCAGCGGCTGCACGGGTAAAGGTGGTTGCAATGACCTGATTAGGCAGATATTTCTCCAAGAAAATACGCACCATCAAGCTAGACAGTGTATAAGTCTTGCCTGTCCCCGCTGAGGCTTCAATCAGATGTAGACCTTCGAATTGAATATCCCGAATCGGTTGAAAAGACGTATTTTCTATAGATGACATAAGCCCCATACTCTGAAACTAAAACGATGCGCGAAGGCATAGCAATCATTTTTAATCATAACTGATTGTATTCGAACTTTCACAGCCGTTGTGCTGAGTCCACATCTCTCCGAATAGATGTTATACATCTATATTTCATCGTATTTCAGGATCTATCGCGATGAATATAGACGATACAGGATATGCAATAAATAAATTCGAAGGACAATAAATCTATGAAAAATATTATCTTTCTATCTGTCATTATTGGGGCAACTTTAGTTAGTGGATGTAGCAAGTCAAATAATAGCTCGACAGCCCCGAATCATAGCGACACAGCAGATACAACAAAAGATGACATTTCAGGTCATGATGACACAAATCACTCATCCAATACTTTTGCTATTCAAAACATCCCAATCTCAACCCATCAGTTTGGAGAATTTCCCTTTTTTAATCTTCCTGCAGGGTTGATCACCACTAACCCACCGATTCAACGTAAATATGACATCGTCTACTTTCCTATTAGCGGAGTGATGACGCCCATCGAAGGCCGTGTATGGAAATCTCATATTTCTCTAGAGAAACCAGAAAATGGGGGCTGGTCTCTGCCTTACTTCTTAAAAAGTTACGATGATGCAGTCACTGCGGTCGGCGGGAAAAAGATATTTGACGGAAAAATCACAGATCAGGAATATAAGCGCTATCACGATCAGGCACCCTATTTAGGTGAAGATGGCTCGATTGGCTACGCGGATCAGGACATTAGAGTCTATATTATTCGTAGGCCAGATGGCGATGACATCTACCTTCAACTGACTGGCGATACTGCTTCTGGTCGCGTCAACATTTTACAAGAAAAGCCATTTAAACAGACCATCACATTACTCCAGTCAGAGGAGATCCAGCAACAACTGGAAGATACAGGTAAAGCCATTCTGTATATCAATTTCGACAGCAATAAAGCGACCTTAAAACCTGAAGGTATGGTCAGTATTCAAGAGATCAGGGAAGTACTCGATAAAGATCCTCAACTTAAGCTTGAAATACAGGGCTATACAGATGATATAGGCAGCGCTGAGCATAACCAGATGTTGAGTCAGGCACGTGCAGAAGCTGTCAAGAATGAGCTTGTTAGAGCCAACATTTCATCTGATCGGCTTCAGGCAACAGGCTTTGGACAGACTAAACCGATTGCAGATAATCAGACTGAGCAAGGAAAAGCGAAGAATAGACGGGTCGAGCTGGTCAAACTCAATGCTGACTAACAGTCCCCATACTCCAACGCTTGTTGATATAGGACAATCAAGATATTCCTACACTCAGCAAGCGGGTGTTGTCGATGTGCTATTCCACACGTAAAAATTCAAAAATAGGCTGGTACAAGCGATAGGAATAGTGATCACAAGCATATTGCAATAACGCGACTGCATCCTGTTCTTGCAAAATAAACTGCCAGTCCCGATGTAACTTACAGGCTTCATTCTGGGTCATATCAAAGCCAGAGAAATCGCCTGTGTCATTCCAGTCTTTCAGCACCTGCTTTTGACTGTCTTCCACGAACACCTGCTTTGAATCCAGTTCAAACCATTCGTATTGCTTGGCTTTTTCCAGTGGCTTTAATATCAAGGCCGCAGGTAAAACCACAGGCTGTTGTTGTGCAGTTTGCCAAAGTTCCAGCCACGCCTGTAAATAAGTCTGTGCTTGCTGGGAACTCAAGCCTTCACAAATCATCGTCTGATCACTAAACACCACGATACGGCGTTTTTCAGTTGCAGCCTCATGATTCAATACCGTGAGCCACAACAGATACTCCAGCCAGACCTTGGCAAGACGCTTGGCACGTGCGCTTGAGGCATCCAGACTAATCCAGTCCTGCCCAATGTGTTTCGGGGTCATACAACCGATCTGTAAATGTTTCGACACCCGCCAAACACGCTGTGTGGTTTCTGTCGGCGCTGGGGCATATTGCTGCAAACGTTCCAGTAAACGCTGTTGCTCTAAGCGGCTTTGCTGCCAGGCACTTTGCTTGACTTTGCCTACAGGCAACTGATCTTGTAATAACTGAGGTGAGGTCTTGTCATCATGCTGCTGTAAAAAATGACGAATGGCATATTTACCCAAGCCATCTAGCAATAAAGGCTCAGTTTGATCAACGAGTTCTGTTGCACTCAGGTTTTCTACACCCAAAGTTTTTAAGTACAAACGGGCTGGAAAAGTAACATCCTGAATCCATTGCTGACCATCTAAAATCAGCATTTCATTATTTTCAACGGGATAAACGGTATTGACCCAAGCCGCTCGTTCGCCTTTTTCCTGCTGGATTTGCGAAGCAACTTTAAACCATTGATCTTGAAAACGAATATGGCCTTGTTCTGCCATAAAGCCTAATGGATCAAAGGGTTGTAAGCGATGAATATAGAAAAGTGGATACAACTGTGTCGGGAGTTGCAAGGCTGCAAATTCTTTAGAAAAATCCTCCACCATCCCCGAGTCACCCTTTTTTAAAGATGGGCTGAGAGAAATTTCTCCCAATGAAGTCTCTTCCTCTGAGAGAGATTTAGAGAGGGGTGGCTTTATAATCAGTGCCAAATGATCACGGAAATTTTGTAACACACTGGATGGCTCTCGTACTTCACCATCATTCACATCAAAACCATTATAGAATAACCATAATTGTTCCTGCGCCAACAAGACTGCATCTAAAAAAGCCCCCTGATCATCTTCTAGACGAGAACGATCCCCCAATTGCTGACGTAACGCATCCATCAAATCAAAAGGAATATGACTATCACGATTTGGAAATTTTCCTGTATCCAGATTCAACATCACAATCAGTCGATAAGGAATTGGCCGAATCTGACCGATCTGGCTAAAGGTAATTTGCCCTGTGGGTTCAACCTGTGCTGACTGGCTTTCCAAGGTCCGTTGAATTTCTTCAATGATATAAGGCAGGGGCAAAGAAATCTGGCGTAACTGGCTTTCCATATCTTCATAATAACTTGCCAGCGTCAGCATACGTTCCTGCTTCTGAATAATCTCACGCACAGCTTTTAAGGCCACAATATCCGCCTGCTCAAACTCCTGAACATCTGCTTTCAGGCGTTTTAGCCATGTCTCTACCGGTAAGCGCTGGCCCTGCTCATGTGCCACCAGCCAGTGACGTCGCACCGACAAATCCTGATATATCTGGATCAAAATACCAATCAGTTCAAAATCACTTGGTTGCACCCCTGTATAACTTAAAGTTTGCTGCACCATTACATGCGCAGGCACGGCAATGCCTAAAGCCAAACGATCTAAAGCAAACTTAAAGCTATAGCGGTAGTCTTGATCATCGGCACTTAAACTGTGCTTGAGATGCTCCTCATCCAGACCGCGTTTAAAACCCGCTTCATTGAGTAAGGTCAGGATGCATTGTGCCTGACTATAATCCAGTCCATAACGCTGTTGGGTTGCTGATAGATTCAACCAGTCAGCAAAATCATCTTGCGTCATTCGGGTTTGCGTCAGTTGCAAACGCCCTAGCACTGCCCGCCAAGCATTCAGTGCATCGAGCTGGGCCACACCTGCAATTTTAACGGGTAAGAACACATCATGCTCATTGGGCACTGCAGGAAAAACACTACGAATCAGCGGCTCAAGCTCAGCCAGATTCGGGGTAAGAATCAGAATATCGTTGGGACGACGTGGTGATGAATCTGACTGGGAAAGCCAATGTAAGAGCTGTTCTTTTAACACCTCCAGCTGTCTGAGGCTCGAATGACAGACATGGAACTGAACCGATTTATCCTCGGCTGCCAGTTCATATTGCTCAGGTAATGGCTCTGCCAGATAGAAAATATCCGACTGGATTTTACCCAGTAAGGTCTCGGGAAAATAATCTTCAAATGCATCGACCCATTTCCCCTCCTCGCCCGTTGCAAGTTGTGATAACAAGGAAAAGTGATCACGCGCCTGCTTGCCTAAACGGGTGAGTAAAGGATGACGAGATTCACGATTTAGAGCATTAAAACCTAAACTAAAACGCTCAAAAAAAGCAGTAATTTCTGCATCGGTTGCCTTGGGATGCTTGGCAATAAAACGTTCTTTCACACCCAAGTCATAACGTTGCTTCCACAAGGGATCGACACTATCCGCCCAATATTCTTGTGAAGGGTTATAGTGCAAAATCACCACATCCAGATATTGACCTAAACGGCGTAAAAACTGCAGCTGGCTGGGTGGCAAATCAAGCACCGTAAAAACGATCACCTGATTCGGTAATTGTGCTAAAGCTTTTGCCCGTGTCTGCTCATTGTCTAAAGTCTTCCAGAAATCAGCATCAATTCCCTGCATTTCAATAAAATCATCATGGAAATAGTTTTGCCATAACCAGCGTTGCCACGCTTCCAGTTGTTCGGTCTGGGTTAGGCTAAAGGCTGAGGTCTGCTGATCCGTCTTGGCGATCAGCTGTTCAATATCCAGTGCTTTATTCTGTCCCCAAGTCGAGAGCCAGTTCGTTGTGCAACTGCATTCACTGCGACAGCCTTTTTGACAATGACCGCGATAAATCATGTAGTTATTAAAGAGTTGCGACACCTGCTCCGCCACCCAATACAACATGCTCTGCTTTTTTAACTGTTTTTCTGTGCCCTGCGGTAATTGGGCCGCACTGTCATAAATGCGCTGCACAATCGAATATAAAGGATGATCTGTAGCAAGATCGAGCTGATCAGCACGGATAAAGGGCTGTAAGGCTTGGTGAATACGCCATTTTAAAATTAATCGTGGAATATTGGCCTTTCGCACCTGCTCTTTATTTTCAAGCACCTGCTGATAGGCGTACCACTGAAAACCACGAATACGCTGATGAAACTGATAATTGGCGGTCATGCCTTGCTGTTCAGCAATTTTTTGTGTTAACCATTGTTCTTGTGCAGGACTCGGGACAATAAAATGCTGGGTTTTAAACACCTGAAAAGGTGAATCACTGGGCTGGGTAATTGATGCCATCACGCCTTGTAATAACACTTCAAGACGTTGACTTTGAATAACATGAATACCCATGTATTAATATAACCTCATCAAAAAATGATCATTTTGTTGCACGAAAACGTCCATAATAGTCACTATACAACATTCAACTTCATATCATGAAGTCACGTTAAATACACAATCCAACAAAAAAATTGTTTTGAAATTCACCATTCAATACGATTGAATGTACTATCAAGGGATAGACTTTAGGTATAACTTTATGAAAATTGAAAAAATTCCTGATTCCATTGACCCAAGTTTAAACTTGGAACAAATCCGTGACGAATGTTTAGAACTCGCTAAAAAACGTGCATATTGGTCCGCAGGTGCAGCAATTGTACCGATTCCATTCTTTGATGTGGTGGTTGATTTGGGCATGCTGACCCAGATTATTCCCGATATTAATGCCCGCTTTGGTTTGGCACCTGAACATATCAGTGTTTACGACCCTGAAACTAAAAAAGTTCACTGGGACGAACTACGTAAACGCGGATTTGAGTTTTCAGGTTTTGTGGTGGCGCGTACCGCGATGAAAAAGTCGTTTAATGGATTTTTCACCAAAATTGCCACTAAACAGGTGACTAAATTTATTCCTTTAGGCGGACAACTTGTGGCGGCCAGTCTCGGCTATTTCATGATGCGCAAAATCACTGAAGCGCATGTCCAAGATTGCTATAATCTGGCAAAACGGATTCAGCAAAAAAGCCGTAATACCATTGTTGCTTAAATCAAAAAATAAGCAGGTATCGATTTAAATACCTGCTTTTTATTGGTTTGGTCATGTGAAATGAAAAACTGAAAATTGCCCCTATTACTCGACCAAATTCATGTGTTATTTACTTCACACCTCAAGAGTCCTGTTTACATCACACCAACATATCCATAAAAAAACACCACAATTACGTTAATATTCACTTAATTTTTTAAGCTTTCATAAAGATTGTATTTTTAATCTCCACATCTCGATGATAATTAGATGATGGAGCGTCGTTGTGCAAACTAGCCAATCACCTTCTCGTGTCCGTGCGATTTTTAACGTGACCAGCGGGAACTTCCTTGAACAATACGACTTCTTCCTTTTCGGTCTCTATGCACAGGCGATAGGCGAGACTTTCTTCCATTCCGATAGCAGTTATGCCGCACTGATGAAAACCTTTTTGGTGTTTGCTGTCAGTTTTCTGATGCGTCCAATTGGTGCGCTGGTACTTGGTCCTTATGTTGACCGGATCGGTCGCCGTAAAGGTCTAATGGTGACTTTGAGCATTATGGCTTTTGGTTCTTTAATCATTGCATTTACGCCAAGCTATGCCAGTATCGGCTTTGCAGCCACAGTCCTTATTTTCGCGGGTCGGCTTGCGCAAGGTTTCTCTGCTGGCGTTGAACTTGGCGGGGTCTCGGTTTATTTGGCAGAAATTGCCGAGCCACATAACCGTGGTTTTATCACCAGTTGGCAATCGGCGAGTCAGCAAGTAGCAGTGATTTTCGCTGCTGTGTTGGGCTATATCGTCAGTGTCATTTTCACCAAAGCTCAGGTTGATGCATGGGCATGGCGCATTCCCTTCTTTGTCGGTTGTGCCATCATTCCATTTATCTTCTGGCTACGTAAGTCATTGGCTGAAACAGAAGCCTTTGCCTCCCGTAAAGAACATCCAAGCACTCGACAAATTCTCAGTACTTTGGCGGCCAACTGGAAAATTGTGCTGGCAGGTGTGTGTATGGTCGCGACGACAACAACGATGTTCTACTTTATTACTGTCTATACACCGACTTATGGTAAAGAAGTACTCCATTTAACCCGCACCGAAAGCTTAATCGCCACGATTATGGTTGGGCTAAGTAACTTTATTTTATTACCGATTGGTGGACATCTTTCTGACAAATTTGGTCGAAAACCACTGTTAATCACCACAACCTTGTTGATCTTTATCAGTGCTTATCCACTACTGAATTGGCTGACCCATACCATTAGCCTGTCGCATATGTTGATGGTGCTGTTGTGGTTCTCTTTGCTGTATAGCTTCTACAACGGCGCGCTGGTGGTTTCACTAGCTGAAATGATGCCGAGTTCAGTCCGCATTGCCGGTTTCTCCGTGGCTTATAGCTTTGCCACCTCGATTTTTGGTGGACTCACACCGATGATTGCAACCTATCTGGTACAGACCTCAGGCAATAAGAGCATGCCTGCTTTCTGGCTGATGTTCGCCGCAATCACCAGTTTAATCGCGACACTGATCGTATTCCGTCAGCATCGCAGTTATAGCGCCCAATTAGCGAGTAACAATTAATTTAATTGAAGTTAGCTGTAAGGCGGATTAGTCCGCCTTCAGTTGTTGCAAAATTGCTTTTAAAACCTGAATCCGTGCTGAATATTTATCATCCGTCGCAATTACATACCACGGTGCATAATCGGTATCGGTTCGTTCAAACATATCCGCTGCTGCCTTGAGATAATCATCCCATTTTTCGCGATTACGCCAGTCTTCTTCTGTGATTTTAAAACGTTTATGTGGTGTTTGTTCACGTGCCTTGAATCGGAGTGCCTGCTCGTCTTTACTAATTGCCAGCCAGATTTTGACAATCACCGTCTGGCTATCCACCAGATTTTCTTCAAAACGATTAATTTCACTATAAGCTCGTTGCCATTCTACTGTAGAGGCAAAACCTTCAATGCGCTCAACCAACACCCGCCCATACCAGGTACGGTCAAAAATGGTAATCTTGCCGCTATCATTTAATCTATTCCAGAAACGCCATAAATAAGGTCGGCGCAACTCATAGCGTTCAGGCGCAGCAATGGTATGGATTTCATATTCTCTTGGATCGAGTTTTTTGACGATGCGTTTGATCGCACCGCCCTTACCTGCTGCATCCATCCCTTCAAAGCAGATCACCACTTTGCGCTCATCAAAACGCAGCTTATCCGCCACTTTTTTGGTCAGCTTACTCAGTTCTTCTTTATAGTCTTCTTTTTCCAGACTGGCTTGCTCTGGTTCCAATAAGCGCTGTGGAATTTTTGCCTGTTGCCACTTCTGGGTCACTTTAGTCTGGTGTTCTGGCAACTCTTGCAAGGTTTGCAAAAGATATTGTGCGAAACATTGATCACGCAACTTTTCATCTTCGCCATCAATAATAAACCAGTCATCGGTAAAGCGTTGGCTCAAGCCCTGCAGGGTATCGTATTGTTTTTTATTCCGCCAATCCAGACCGTGTAATTTATGCCAGCGTTGTTCCGAAGCATCGATTTGGTCTAAGCGCTTTTGTAGCGATTTCCACGATAAATCAAACCAGACTTTGACAATATGTACATGATTATTTTGCAAATCATGTTCAAAAGCCCGCATTTGTTCAATATAGGCATCAAACAGATTTTCATCTAGTGGCTTGGACACATGCATCGCGGTGGTAAGCAAATCGCTATACCAGTTACCAAACATCACCACGATTTGCCCTTCAGCAGGAATAAATCGGGTGTAAGACTGCCAAAAAGGCTGGTTATTTGTTAAAAATTGCGGTGCATCAGCCTTTACCCGTAAATAACGTGGATCTAGCCATTCACGTAACTGTTTCACGGCCTCACCTTTACCAGCCAGCTCAATGCCACTCACCAGAACCAGAACACTTTTTGCATTTTTCTTATCACGGCTTTCTTTTAATGCATATTGCGCCTCAATCAGCTCTAAAGAGAGTTCATCTTCGTCACGTAATTCAAATGTGGGTTGTTGTTTACTCATGTGCTGCTCTAACTGGCTCATTATTAAAATTAAAATTGCTATGGTTCAAACTATAAATGTTCGCAGAAAAACCCGTGTACAGTTTATGTTGACTGTACCGACACGGCTATAGTGACTAATTATTAAGCATTTAAAGTTTATGCTGTCATGGTTCTCCGCTATGATGATGCCTATGATTTTATCGTTTTATTTCCTTTGAGTTCGAACATGTCAAAACTCGCTGCATTTGATCAACTTTTATTACAATATCAATCTTTGAATTACCACCAGAATCCAGCGATTGCGCAGAGATTGCATGAAGTACAGGCATGGATGAAAGCACGTATTGCCGAGACGCATGCAGAGTTCTTTGCCGAACCCAAGAACCAGCTTATGGCAGCGTACTTTTTAAATCGCTTATATGGTGGGCCAGACTTTGATGCAATGGCGCAACAAATCGAACGTCTGCTCAAATATGCCCATAAAGCCGAAAGCCTTCTCCCGGAAAATGCGATTAAAACAGGCACTAAATCAGTGAGCTTAGCGGTACTTGCAACACGACTCGATGAGCAAGTTGCCCAGCAATTGTTAGAAGATTATCCCCTCGAAACCCCTTTAACGGATGAGATCATGCGCCAGACCTTGATTAAACTCGATCAGGGTGAAGCGCGTTATGAACAACTCCAGTTGCTGGATGAATTAGGCCTGACGCTTGATAAATATATGCGTTCAACCATGATGTATGCTGCCTTTAAAATGTGCAAAGGCATCGCACATAAATACCAGTTTGATGGCATGTATGAGTTTATTCAGGAAGGTTTCGCTGCGATGAAACCCATGAAATCTGCGGCAACCTTTATCAAAACCTTCAGTGAAAAAGAGCGTGAAATTATTGATAAAGTTCATGCAGGACACCCAAATCCATTCCGTGACTAGGATAAGTCTGCTTCTATTTCAGCCACGCACATGATGGCTGAAATAGAAAAATGAGTCTTTTCAAATCTTAAGAAAAATTAAAACCCTTTTGAGAAAGTGACTTTCTGTATATTATTCATATCAATTACATGCGAAACCCTGTAAAAAGATACAAAATCTGTCATCATGCTTGCTGATTCGTGCCGCTAGAGCGAAAGTTTAGGAGAAAACAATGTCTAACGAAAACCAACAGCCTACCCCAGAAGTTGAGCAAAACCCAAGTTCAGACAAAGTCAGCCCTTTCTTAAACACACCACTTCCACAAGGCACACCACAAGGTCAGCAACAGTCTTTACAACAAGATGCAGCGCCGACCTCAACAGGTTCAATCCCAAAATATAATTTGCCGCGCGGCGCCAATACAGGCAACGTTGGTGCAACTACACACTTCGGTTATCAAACCGTGAGTAGTGATGACAAGGCACAAAAAGTTGCCGAAGTGTTCCATTCCGTTGCCAGCAAATACGACATCATGAATGACTTGATGTCATTTGGTATTCACCGTCTATGGAAACGCTTTGCGATTAATATGTCAGGCGTTCGTCGTGGTCAGCACGTACTCGATATCGCTGGCGGTACAGGCGATTTAGCCAAAGTATTCAGTCGTGAAGTTGGGCCGCAGGGTCATGTTGTTTTATCAGACATCAATGAATCAATGTTAAATGTCGGTCGTGATCGTCTGATTGATGCAGGCTGCACCAACGTTGATTTCGTACTTGCCAATGCTGAAACTTTAGAGCCATTTGCAGACAACAGTTTTGATTTAGTCACCATCAGCTTTGGTTTGCGTAATGTGACCGATAAAGATGCTGCGCTACAAGCCATGTATCGCGTGCTTAAGCCAGGCGGCCGCTTATTGATTCTTGAGTTTTCTAAGCCAGTGTTTGAGCCATTCTCAAAACTGTATGACCTTTATTCATTCACAGCATTGCCGATCATGGGCAAACTGGTTGCCAATGACTCGGAAAGCTATAAATATCTGGCTGAATCGATTCGTATGCACCCAGACCAGCGTACCCTGAAAGGGATGATGGAAAATGCAGGTTTCCAAAGCTGTGACTATCACAACTTAACAGGTGGTATTGTTGCGGTTCATCGTGGATTCAAACTTTAAGGTTTAAGATATGTGGTCGATTTTAGCACTCGGTGCAGTCGAACGTATCATTCATCATGTGATTGATTTGGATGCGATTACTCGCATTCAACTTAATCAGTTACAAGGTCAATTATTACGTGTTGTGATCGATAGTCCACAACTCTCAGTTGATGTTTTTTTTGATGAAAATAGAGTTCGTCTAGAACCGACCGTGACGGGACAAAGTCAAAGCCCTTCTATTTTTGAACAGCGCCCTTTTGATCCTCAGCATAAACTTACGGATGCAACAGCAACCTTACATGTTGAAAATACGGTTGAGCTGGTTAAATTATTGCTCAGCGACATGGATCAGATTGGCAATATTCCATTGCAAGGTGATTATCACTTATTGCAGGATATTCAAAAAATCATGCAGCAAGCAGAGCCAGATCTCGCAGCGCATTTATCCCCGTGGATCGGTCCACAACTGGCACATGAGTTGGGTAAAGTGCAACTTGCACCGAAACAGTTAAAACGCTCACTACAAAGCCATTTATTTTTTGTTGAAGATGCCTTAAAAGAAGATAGCGGTTTATTTGCCCCACGTTGGCAAATGGATGATCTCAATCGAGAGACCCGCCAACTCAATCAG
Organism: Acinetobacter sp. YK3; assembly: GCF_001729365.1. Lineage (NCBI taxonomy): Bacteria > Pseudomonadati > Pseudomonadota > Gammaproteobacteria > Moraxellales > Moraxellaceae > Acinetobacter > Acinetobacter sp. YK3. The sequence continues at coordinate 20,082 of NZ_LZPJ01000134.1, read as the reverse complement.
GAAATTGATCGTCTGGAAGCCAAGCTTCAGCAGCTCAATGCTCAATTCAATCCACAAAAGCAACCCACATAAGACTAGGTAAGACTTTATATGATTCCGCATGTTACACGGTTACACGAACTCTGGCGTATCGCAGCACACTATCGCCTTGATACCCTGTTCCCTGCGGAAGAATTACCTGTTAAAGCACGTCATGCATTAAATATCATTAAAATGCATCCCGCGGCTTGGTCAAGTCGTGAAAAGAAGAATCCGCTTAAACTGAAAGAAGCACTTGAAGAAATGGGGCCGCTGGCGATTAAGCTGGGACAACTGTTGTCTACACGCCGCGACCTGATTCCACCAGAAGTATTATCGCAACTGGTGTTATTACAAGATCAAGTCAAGCCCTATGACACCCAACTGGCAAAACAACGGATTCAGGAGTCACTTAAAGCAGATGTGACCACCCTGTTCTCCCGCTTTGATGAACAACCGCTTGCTGCCGCTTCGATTGCACAAGTGCATACAGCAGCTTTGCATGATGGTCGCGAAGTCGTAGTGAAGGTCACTCGTCCTGATATTCGCAGTCAAATTTTACAAGACTTTGAAATTCTGGCTTGGTTAGGTGACTGGCTGGAAAACCGTTTGGAAGCAGCCCGTGCCTTGCATCTGACAGAGATCATTCAAGACTATCGTCAAATCATTTTAAATGAACTTGATCTAAGTCTAGAAGCAGATAATACCCGTCGTATGCGCCATTACTTTACGGGTTCAAGCATGATGTACGTGCCTGAAGTTTATATGGACAGTAAAGACGTGATGGTGGCGGAACGTATTACTGGTGTGCCGATCTCTGACATCGCGACCTTTGACCGTTTAGGCATGGATCGTGCGGATCTGGCAGAAAAAGGCCTGACCATTTTCTTCACCCAAGTATTCCGAGATAATTTTTTCCATGCAGATATGCATCCGGGAAATGTCTTTGTCGAGACCATTAACCCAAGCAATCCACGCTTTATTGCGCTGGACTGTGCCATCATGGGTGAACTGTCCAAACATGACCAGATGACGGTTGCACGTATGTTGCTTGCCGTAATGAACAGCAACTTTATGCAATTGATTCAAATCGTGCATCAGGCAGGCTGGATTCCACCGGGTACGGATCAGGATGCATTATCGCGTGAAATGCGCCGTACTGTTGGGCCAATGGTTTCAAAGCCGATGGATCAACTGGATTTTGCAGGTATCCTGATTCAGGTCATGGATATTGCCCGTCGTTTCCATCTGGAAATTCCACCACAACTCATGCTACTGCTCAAGACACTGGTGCATGTGGAAGGTTTGGGTACTGATCTTTATCCGCAACTGGATATCTGGAAACTGGCAAAACCGATTCTGACCGAATGGGTGAAAGCCAATATGAACCCCGTCAAGAATGTCAAAGAACTGGGCCAGCAAATCCCAGATCTGTTACTTGGCGCGCAAGACATTCCAAGCCTGTTGATTGATAGTCTGAATGGTTTAAAAAACCAGTCTGCATGGCATGACAAGCAACTCCGTGAAATCCAGCAAATGCGTTTGCAAATGCAGCAACAGCAACGTCGTAGCTGGATGTTTGGCAGCACCATGCTGATTTTGTTAACCATTGCCATTATTACACCATGGTTTATTTCCATTGTCCTGATTGTGCTAAGTAGCCTGTTGGCGCTTTGGCGTATTGCGAAATAAATTCTGCTTTAAATCAAACAAAGGCTATATCGATAGATATGGCCTTTCTTTTTGCCCTCAAATTCATTTTTTCTTAAAACCCAGCAAAAACGCAGCCAATTTTCAATTTAAAAATCATTTCAGGAAAATTTTATATTGAACTTAGGCCATCCTTACCTAAGCCCTTTTCCTGTTTTGAGAAGTAGATGATCATTTTTTGCTGATTGCTCATCGAAGTTACGACTAAGGCAATCAAATTAAAAAAAACAGATGTGAAAGGATGCAAATTTGAGTTTAAGGAATAGCGCAGAGAATTACGGCACAATTGCAAAATGGCTACACTGGACCACAGCATTGCTATTTTTATGTGCCTATTGCAGTGTTTATTACCGCCATTGGTTTACCGAAAAAGGTACAGCTGAAAACTGGACTGCTCTACAAATGCATCTTTCTGTCGGGGTAAGTATTGCAGTGCTTGTCACCCTTCGCATGATCTGGCGTCTCAGCAATCCACAACCGAAGTTAGAACCTGCCAGCCCGCTCATGACTTTTGCAGCGCATGCAGGGCATTTTGCCTTATATGCCATTATGATTATTGCACCATTAACAGGCTATTTAGGTACTAGTGTAAATACGGAATTCTTTTTCCTGTTTGAGATTCCCCAATTTGAGCATACAGCCCTGTTCCAAAGCTCGATTTCACAAGGCTTGGGCTTAACCTTTGAAGAATTTGAGCAACCGATTGATTTTATTCATAAGCAAATTCTTGGACAATGGCTGATCTGGATGTTGATCCTCGGGCATGCAGGCGCAGCGCTATATCACCACTTTATCAAAAAAGACCGCACCCTCCTCAAAATGACCACTGGGCAAGATCAACCTAAATAAACCCATCTATTATTTAAAAAAGCGCTTAGATTTTCATTTTTAAAAAGTCGTGCAGATCAGTTAAGATCATCACTGAATGCTCCAATAAAGACTTTATAAGAATAAGCAATGAAAACTCCACACTTTGCGATTGTCGGTGCAGGTACTGCTGGACTTGCCACAGCCATTTTACTTGCACGTGCAGGCAATCAAGTCACGCTATTTGAACAGGTTGATGAACTTTCCCCTGTGGGTGCAGGTTTACTTTTACAACCCGCAGGTTTAGCCGTATTTGAACATCTAGGTGTACTTGAATCTGCACTAAAATTAGGCGCGAGAGTCACAGGATTAGAAGGTCAGCTTGCAGATAAACGACTGCTGGTAAATAGTCATTATCGTGAGGCAGGCAGCAATCTGTATGGACTCGGCATTCATCGTGCAACTTTATGTCACGTTCTCATCCAAAAGCTGGCTGAATATTCTAGTCATGTCACTTGGCGGATGAATCACTCGATCGACCAGATTCAGGAAAGTGCCCATGAAGTTCGGCTATTCGGTACGTATCAGCAACAGAAATTTGATGAACATTTTGATGCGGTACTGATTGCCAATGGTGCACGTAGCCAGTTACGCCCTAAAGCATGGGTAAAAGTGGATCAGGCTTATCCGTGGGGTGCAGCATGGAGTATCGTGCCAGAATGCCCAAAATTAAATCCTGAAATTTTGCATCAATTTTATGACCGCTCAAAAATCATGATGGGTGTGCTGCCTACAGGTGCAATCCCGACCGCTCCACAGCAACGCCTTTCTAGCGTGTTCTGGAGTTTGCCTACCCCGCAACTGGGCGCTTTTCTAAAAGATGAATCAGCGAAACAACAATGGTTAAAGCAAGTCGGCGATCGTTGGCCTGAAGTTGGAGAATGGCTCAAACAGCTTTTGGCAAATGAGCAGAATCAACCGCAATGGCTATCCGCTCAATATCGTGATGTGGTGATGTCACAATTTGGACAAGGTCGAATCGGTGTGATCGGTGACGCTGCCCATGCCATGAGTCCACAACTGGGACAAGGTGCCAATATGGCTTTACTGGATGCATGGGCCTTTTCTCAATCCTTACAGGCTGCAACCCATCATCAGCAAACTGACTGGCCGATGCTCTGGCAACACTACCATCAACATCGACATTCTTCGACCCAGTTCTACCAGTTTCTCAGCCGATTATTAACGCCATTGTATCAATCTGATCATTGGTGGGCGGGCGGCATACGTGATCTGACTTTCCCCTGGATGTATCAAATTCCCTACTTCCGTAAAGAAATGGCAATCACCATTTCAGGTCTAAAAACAGGACTATTTCAACAACTGGATTATCAGCAAGTGGCACATTATGCTGGATCAAACCATACATTGAAAAATACCAATGCATCTGTCCCTGAATATGAATGAGCACAGTGAAATATGAAAATTAGCCATCTAGATCATTTGGTTCTGACCGTTGCCGATATTGAGACAACTTGTAATTTCTATCAATCTGCCCTGAACTTTAAAGTCATTGATTTCGGTGAAAACCGCAAGGCATTACAATTCGGCACTCAAAAAATTAATCTGCATCAAGCAGGCAAAGAGTTTGAACCTAAAGCATTTCGACCGACCGCAGGTTCAGCCGATTTATGTTTTATTGCGGAAACACCACTCAATGAAGTAATTGCACACCTTCAGGCACAGCAGATTGAAATCATTGAAGGTCCTGTGCAAAGAACAGGTGCGATGGGAAAAATCCTTTCGATTTATTTTCGTGATCCAGATCAGAATTTGATTGAAATCTCAAACGCTCTTTAATGCCCTATCCACGATTTTTTACCCCACAAGCATAGCCAACCCCAGCCACAAACGCTACACTAGCTGCTTTCCACCCAATGGATTTTCACTCATGTCAAACTGGTTAGATGAAGTTAAATTTGATTCCAATGGTCTTGTTCCTGCCATTGCACAACATCATCAAACTGGTCGAGTGTTAATGGTTGCGTGGATGAATCGTGAGGCTTTGCAACTCACTGCTGAAAAAAATCAGGCGGTGTATTACTCGCGTTCACGTCAAAAGTTGTGGCACAAAGGTGAAGAGTCCGGGCACTTTCAAACCGTGCATGAAATTCGTCTCGATTGCGATGCCGATGTCATTATTCTACAAATTGAACAGCATGGTGGCATTGCCTGTCATACGGGCCGTGAATCTTGCTTCTATCGCAAGCTCACCCCACAAGGTTGGGAAATCGTAGATGCCCAACTCAAAGATCCAACAGCGATTTACGGCGCATCTGCAAAAGTTGAAGCACATGATCACGTTCAAAGTGAACAGGTTGATGTGCTTGCTTATCTCGGGCGTTTGATGCAAGAACGCAAAAATGCCAAAGCAGATAACTCTTATGTTGCCAGCCTGTACAAAAAAGGCATCAATAAAATTTTAGAAAAAGTCGGTGAGGAAAGTGTCGAAAGCATTATCGCTGCCAAAGATTATGCAGTACATGCCTCACTAGAAAATAAACACGATCTGGTTTATGAGGTCGCTGATCTCTGGTTCCACAGTATTGTCATGCTGGGTTATTTCGACCTTGATCCGCAAGTGGTACTGGATGAGCTAGCACGTCGCCAAGGTTTGTCTGGTTTAGTTGAAAAAGCGAACCGTAGTAAAGAAGCGTAAATAGAGCCTGTGTCAAATATAGAAAAACCAAAAGCCACCTATGAGCAAGCCATTGCCATAGACAATGCCCGTTTAGGTCAATCTTTTAAAGTGATTGCGTATGCTGGCACAGGTAAAACCACCACTTTGCAAATGATCAGTGATGCCATGCCTGAGCGGCGTGGTATGTATCTGGCCTTTAACAAGGCGATTGCTTCAGAAGCACAGAATAAATTTCATGGCAACGTAAACTGTCGTACCTTCCATTCACTGGCATTTCGCAGTGTTCCACGTGGAGTCACCGACAAATTACGTCTGCCCCGTCTCAGCCCAAGTTTTATTGCCAAAGAATATCGCTTAGAGCCAATTACCCTACGCCGTCTGATGGGCGGACGTTATGAAAAATATGTGTTGATGCCCAGCCGTCTAGCCAGTCTGGTGGCCAATGCGGTGAGCTACTTTTGCTCAACCAGTTCCCAATACCCTGCACCACGACATATTCAGGCACCGAGCTGGTTACATCTGGATGATATTGAAGCCTTACAGCAGCACCTTTACCCTGCGGTAGAACGCCGTTGGTTGGAATCGATTGATCCGAATCATCAGGCTGGTATCGGGCATGATATTTACCTGAAACTATGGGCCTTATCAGAACCGAATATTCCTGCCGATTATGTGCTGTTCGATGAAGCACAGGATGCAGACCCATTGATGTTGGGCATTTTACTGCGTCAAAAAAGTACCCAAGTGATTTATGTTGGTGATGCGCATCAGCAAATCTATGCATGGCGTGGTGCAATCAATGCCATGCAACAAATGCCTTTGCCTGAAAGTCGTCTCACCACTTCTTTCCGTTTTGGTGAAGCGATTGCTGATGTTGCCAACAGCTTGCTCGGTGCATTGAATGAAACCGTTCCCTTACTCGGTAATCCAAATGTAAAATCGAGTGTGGTGAATAAACCGCACACCAAAATGCGTGATGCCATCCTCTGCCGTACCAATGCCCGCGCGATGGAGTTACTGCTTTCTGGTCTAGTACATGGCGATAAAGTCAGTCTGCAAGCCGATCATCAAAAACTCAGCCGCTTTGTCGATGCCGCAAGTTTGCTGAAACAAGGTAAACGCATTACAGATGTGCCTGAACTGGCTTGGTTCAACTCATGGCATGATGTGCATGAATATTGTGAAACCAATGATGGTAGCGATATCAAACCTTTAGTGAAGCTGGTGGATGATCACGGGACTGAACCGCTGAAAAAAGCATTGGCAAAAATTACGCCGATTGAACAGGCGGATTATGTCATTTCAACTGCACACAAAGCCAAAGGTCTGGAATGGAACCGGGTTCATATCGAAGACGATTACCAATTTAAAATAAATGGAATGGAACATAAAATTACAGATGAAGAGTTAAGACTACTTTACGTGGCCTGCACGCGTGCTAAAGTAAGTTTAAATATTCATCATTTATACGACTTAATACAACAATTAAAACAGCGGGCGCCCTCAAGTCTTCGTCAGTCAGCAGGTTAAAGCGCTCATGATTGAGGTCAGCTTATGCAACTTGAATCGGTTCTATTTAAACACATCGGGATGTTTCGGGATTTAAAACTCGATTTCTATCCTGAACAACACCCCATTACCTTGATTCTGGGTGATCAGGCCACTGGTAAAAGCACGATTTTAAAAAATATCTACCAAAGCCTGACCTGGTTTTCTGCACGCTATAAAGATATACGCACCGCTGGGGTAGTGATTGCCGATCAGGATATTCTGTTAAATAGACTACAAGCCAAAATCCAGATTCATGTCCGCATGAGCAGCGAGCTGAATGGCGCTTTGCCTGAAAGTAGTACTGCACAGACCGAAGATACACAAACTTGCATGTGGAAGTTGTACAAAACCTTCAATGCACAAGGTGTTGGCATCAGTCAGGTGGAAACCCAGCAACTCGACCAACTGGTAACGCTGTACCAGAAAACCAATCAGCAGGATCCGCTACTTGGCTTGCCATTGATCGCCTATTATCCCGCTGAACGCTTTGTACAAGATATTAATTTACAAAGTAAAAATACGCCAGGGACTTTGCAGGAAATTGCCGCCTATGATCTGACTGCAATTCCTTACACCACTTTTGCGCGTTTTTTTGAATGGTTGCGTGAAATCAGTGATGTGGAGAATGCGCATTCGGCTCACATTGTCAGACGCTTAATGGGCAACGATTTTAATCAGCAAAACCAGTCAGAAATTTTGCAAGAATTGCAGCAGGAACTGGTCAATCATCCTAAACAGTTATCTGCACCGAATTTGTATGCCTTGAAAAGCAGTCTGCAAACTGTTTTTCCCGAACTGAATGATATTTACATTCAATACGTTCCCAAACTTCAGTTAATGGTGCGCTATCAGGAAAAGACGCTGCCATTTCAACTGCTTTCTGCTTCGATGAAAGCATGGATTGCGCTGGTGGGAGATATTAGCCGACGATTGTGTTTATTGAATCAGCATTGTTTTAATCCCTGTCTGGAAGGTGAAGGCATTTTGCTGATTGATCAGATTGATCATCAGCTCGACCAGCATATGTGTGCTGAAATTCTGGCGCGCTTACATGAAGCATTCCCTCGTCTGCAAATTATTAGCACAGGCAACCGCGATGCTTTGCTTGAGCATGCTGCGCAATACCAATGCCTGAAACTGGATCAAAAAGGCATTTATGAAATCGATCTGGACGCATCCCAACAGCAACTTTCAGCCTTGTATCAAGAGTTAGCGCAAGCAGAAGAAATGAGCTTAATCGAACAACAAAATTTGCTCCAAGCTGATCCTTTATCGAACAAAGTGGATGATTTATTTCATCAGATTCAGGGTCTAAATGAACAAGAAAAGAGCGATTTAATCAACTTGCTCAAGATAGATGACACCCCTCAGGAGAGCCCACTTTAAACGATTGCCCGAACTGGATAATTCTGTGGTTTAAAACAAAAAGTGTTGTTATTTTCATGTAATAACATCAGATTTTTATTGATGTTTTGTAGTAAAATAAATCTCATTTTTTATTTTCAAGTTGTGCAATACAACTTGCTGCCTCCGTTAACTTGATTGGGCTTCAAGATTTAAAGTTTTTGGTATTCTCTTTGAGTGCCTGTAAGTCTTGAAAAAAATTCACCCTTAGGTCTCGACCTAAATCATCGACATGGATACCAGTGTGCTACCGATTATTATCCTATTACCGCTCATACTCGGCACCACCCTTGTCTCACAATTGCAACGTATTTCACGGGGCGTGACGGCACTTGGGGCGATTGGCATCAGCCTTAGCTGTTTTATTTTACTTCTTACTCAGGCAGAAACGGTTCTTCAGGGCAATACCCTGCAACAAAGCTGGGACTGGCTTCCACAGCTTGGAATCAATCTTAGTTTTCGCCTAGATGCATTAGGTTTATTGTTTGGTCTGCTGATTAGCGGTATCGGCACACTCATTTATATTTATGCCTATTATTATCTCAGCCCGAAGAACTCGCTCAGTAAACTCTATCAATTATTAATGCTGTTTATGGCAGCAATGCTCGGGATTTCGCTCTCCAACAACCTGATCCTGTTATTGGTGTTTTGGGAGTTAACCAGTATTTCCTCTTTCCTGCTGGTCGGTTACTGGAGTCAGTATGATGCTGCCCAGCGTGGTGCCCGTATGGCACTTACGATCACAGGAATGGGTGGTTTGGCAATGCTGGGGGGCTTTGTCTTACTGGGTCAAATCACAGGCACCTATCAAATTGATCAACTGGTGCTGATGAAAGATACCATTCAGCAACATGAGCTTTTTGTTCCGACCTTACTGTTAATTTTACTTGGGGCTTTCACCAAAAGTGCGCAGTTCCCGTTTCACTTCTGGTTACCCAATGCCATGGCGGCACCCACGCCTGTTTCGGCCTACCTGCATTCGGCAACAATGGTTAAGGCAGGGATTTTCCTGCTGGCACGTTTAGCGCCTATTTTTATTGGTGCTGCGCTATACCACAACATCGTTACTTTTGTCGGTTTATTCACATTGTGTATGGCCGCAGGTTTTGCGATTTTCAAAGAAGATCTCAAAGGACTACTGGCTTATTCGACCATTAGTCATTTAGGTCTGATTGTCTGCTTACTCGGTATCGGTTCACCGCTCGCAGTTGCAGCGGCTGTATTCCACATCATTAACCATGCCACCTTTAAAGCGGCATTGTTCATGATTGCAGGGATTATCGACCATGAAACGGGTACACGTGATTTACGTAAGCTCAGTGGCGTTTGGCAACTGCTTCCATTCACTGCCACCCTGACCATGATCACCGCTGCATCTATGGCAGGCGTTCCACTGACCAATGGTTTCATCTCCAAAGAGATGTTCTTTACTGAATTACTGGCAAATCTATCTGGCCCAGTCATGGTGATCTCAGCGATCGTTGCGACCTTGGCAGGTATTTTTGCGGTGAGTTATTCGATTCGTCTGGTTCACGGTGTCTTCTTCGATGGCCCACTTGGTAAACAGGTTCCAAATAAAGATGCGCATGAACCACCATTAGGCATGCGCTTACCTGCAATCATTCTTGCGACTTTATGTATCTTGGTCGGTATCCTCCCTGCCCTACTCGCTGGCACGCTCGTGAATAGCGTAACACGTGCAAGTTTGGCTCAACCTGAATTTGAAGGTGTGCATCTTGCGATTTGGCATGGGATTAATGCACCGTTGCTAATGAGTGTGATTGCCTTGATTGGTGGGGCATTGTTCTATTTCGCACTAGCGAAAGACGGACGCATTCGCAAGATTGATCTTGATCCTCATTTGGGTAAATTTCAGGGCAGAGTCCTATTCGATCTATTCCTGAAACATTTACTGCTCAGCAGTCGCCGCATGAAGCAGACCACCGAAAATGGTTCTCTGCAAAGCTATCTGCTCTGGATCGTCCTCTTTAGTATTGTCATGGTGGCACTGCCGCTGTTGAATCAGGGACTCACCACAGGTACACGAGAGCTGACACATGCACCGTGGGTGGCTATCGTTTTATGGCTCACATTGTTCTCTGGTTGCTGGATGATGCTTTGGTTCCATCATGAACGAATCAAAGCGGTTCTAATCAGTGGTGCGGTTGGTTTAGTGGTGACCATGGTTTTCGTGACCATGTCTGCACCTGACCTTGCATTAACCCAAATTACCGTAGACGTTGTTACGACGGTTTTACTGTTAATGAGTCTGTCGTTATTACCGCAACTGACGCCATATGAATCAAGTCGTTCACGTCGCTGGAGAGATGCAAGTCTGGCAATCGCAGGCGGTTTAGGGATTGGCTGGATTGCATGGTTGTTACTGACACGTGACCATAATTCAATTTCATGGTTCTTCATGCAACAGGCGATTCCACTTGGCGGTGGATCAAATGTCGTCAACGTTATCCTCGTGGACTTCCGTGGATTCGATACCTTCGGTGAAATCACCGTATTGGGCATCGCGGCAATTGGTGCGCTGTGCTTGATGGATGGCATGCGTGCGCATGGCACGACTATGACACAAGGTCTGACTTATCGTTTTAACCCATCTCCACTGATGTTACGTATTACTGCGTCATGGATCTTGCCACTTGCACTTGTAGTCAGTGTGTATATTTTCATGCGCGGTCATAACCTTCCAGGTGGTGGCTTCATTGCGGGCTTAATTACCTCAATGGCCTTGGTGATCCAGTACATCGTGCTGGGACAAGACCAGACTGAACAGATGATCAAAGCCAAATCTGGACGTCTTTATGAATTGTGGATTGGTTCAGGTTTAACCATTGCAGGCTTAACTGGTATTGCAGCTTGGTTCTGGGCGCGTCCATTCCTCACCAGTGCACATATTTATGTGGAAGCACCTTTACTCGGAAAAATGCACCTTGCATCGGCTGTTGCCTTTGATACTGGTGTCTATATTACCGTTGTAGGGGCTGCCATGTTATTGATCTCGGTCTTGGGGGACTCACGTCACTCCAGTATGTCAGGCCCGATCCCAAGTGGAGATAAAGAAAATGGTTAGTATTGAATTTTTACTCGCTTCAGGGATTGGTTTATTAACGGCAACAGGTATTTATTTAATTCTACGTGCCAGAACGTTTCCTGTTGTGCTTGGCCTTGCCATGATTGGTTATGCGGTCAACCTGTTCCTGTTCGCAATGGGGCGCTTGCAAATTAACGCCCCTGCTGTTTTGACACAAGCCACCAAAGTCACCGATCCATTGCCACAGGCACTGGTCTTGACGGCTATTGTCATTGGCTTTGCAACCACAGCATTTATTGTGCAACTTGCCTTACGCAGCCGTTATGAATCAGGTACTGATCATGTCGACTCCAAAGAAGAACCTACCTTGACTTATGACCCACGTGAGGATGAGCCATAATGTTTGATTTTTATACTTTCTGGCACGCTCACGCTCCGATTATCAGTATTCTAATTCCGGCTTTTACCAGTTTTATCTTGATTTTACTGGGTAATCCGGGTGCAGGTTCTTTAAAACACGATTGGCGTCAACCTTGGCGTCGCGGTATCAGTCTGGGTTCAGCAATTTTAGGTCTGATCACCGCAATCAGTTACCTCTCGATTGCCAGTACCGGCCAAATCACGGTTTATCAACTCAGTGAATGGTCTGCACCTTTTGGTATTGTTCTGGTTCTCGATCAACTCTCTGCATTTATGCTGGTGCTCACTTATCTTCTTGCCGTACCTGTAATCTGGTTCGCAAGCGATAACTGGGACACGCGTGGACGCTATTTCCATACCATGGTGCATTTCCTGTTGATGGGAATCGCAGGTGCATTCCTCACAGGCGACTTGTTCAACTTATTCGTATTTTTTGAAATCCTGTTGATGGCTTCGTATGTGTTGCTATTACACGGTCAAGGTCGTCCACGTTTTCAACTCGGAATTCACTACGTCACCATTAACTTACTTGCCTCTGCCCTGTTCCTGATCGGTTTAGGGATGATCTATGGCAGTGTAGGTAGCTTAAATATGGCCGATGTCGGTCGTCTTGTACCGACCTTGGATGGTGATCAGCACAAACTTGCAATTGCAGGTGGTTTTTTACTGTTTGTGGTATTTGGTATTAAAGCAGCCATGCTACCTGTCGGCTTCTGGTTACCAAAAACCTATGCCGTTGCCAGTACGCCTGTTGCAGCACTGTTTACCATTATGACCAAAGTCGGCATCTACGCGATTTTACGTGTCAATGGAACCGTGTTTGATGATGCTATGGCACAGAGCATTTTCAAGAATTGCTTATTGGTCATAGGCTTAATTACTTCACTGTATGGTGTGGTTGGCGCAATTGGTGCTGAACGTCTCCGTCGTTTTGTCGGCTTTATGGTGTTGTCATCGATTGGTACCTTGCTGATTGCAATTGCCATGTTCAATACAGCAGCATGGGCTGCGGCACTCTATTATTTGGTACACAGTACCTTAATCGCAGCCGCATTCTATTTATTCTGTGGCTGGATGACATCACAACGTGGTTCTTTCAAAGATCATTTGAAAGTTGCACCTAAAATCAAACAGGAAAAAGCAGCAGCATTTACCTATTTCATCATTGCGTTAATGTTGGCTGGTTTACCACCTTTCAGTGGTTTCTTGGGCAAAGTCTTTATTTTACAAGCCACAGCTGAAACGCCCTATCAAGGCTGGATCATTGCAGTCATCTTGATTGTCAGCTTGCTCAGCATTATCGCGCTGACACGTGTTGGTTTTATTCTGTTCTGGCGCGCAACGCCTCCAGAAGAAGACCAGAAAGAAGCTGCTTATGCCGAATATCAGGCCTTACCTGAAGTTGCACCAAAACGTAATGACAAGGCAATCTACATTCTGCTTGCCAGCTTGATGGCCTATGTGGTTTTTGCTGCGCCAATACAAAGCTATACCACAGCAACTGCTCAGCAAATCCAGAACCATGCATTGTATAACCAGACTATTCTGAAAAATGATGCACAAGGTCGTCCAATCAGTGTTCAGCCTTACGATCCAAGCTATTTGCCTGAAACTAAATATGGTGGTGAAGTAGAAGATCATAATGCCGTATTGATTCCGGATATTATTTCCAAGCCGACCTTACAAGGTGAACATATTTCCGAATATAAACAGCGTCAAATCGCTGGGCAGGTTTTAGAAGCACCGACCATTCCAAATAACACGCAGTTAAAACCAATGGAGGATCACTAATGCAAAAATCATCTTTGCTTGACCGTTGGTTCCCACATCCATTTGTGTCTGTTCTGATTTTCCTGAGCTGGCTAATGCTGGCTCACAGTCTGGATGCAACTGATATTTTAATTGCCGTGATTCTGGCAGTCGGGATTGCACGTTTAGTGAGTCCATTTATTGCCAGAACACCACATATTCACTGGACGCCTGCCATTAAACTGGTTTTTGTGGTGCTTTGGGATATCGTGATCTCTAATTTCCGTGTTGCTAAAATGGTACTCGGACCAATGGATCAATTGCATCCTAAATGGTATCGCGTTCCATTGGAAACCGAACACGAACAAGTGAATACCTTGCTGGCAATGATCATTACCACCACACCGGGTACAGTTTCGGCGGGTATTGATCAGGAACGTGGTGATATTCTGGTGCATGCGCTCAGTACCGATAATGCCGAGCTAGATATTCAGGACATCAAAAAGCGCTATGAAATGCCTTTAATCGAAATCTTTGACGTGAAGATTACAGCAGAAGGAGCAACCAAATGACTATTTTACCTTATACATTGGGTATTGGTTTAATTGCGATCACCATCTCTATGTTCATGTGTCTGATTCGTCTGATTGTCGGCCCTTCTGTGATTGACCGCTTGCTGGCACTGGATACACTCTTCCTGAATGCTACCTGTTTAATCGTGGTATTGGGCATTTATTGGGTCAGCACCAATTTATTTGAAGGCGCACTTCTGGTGGCGATGCTGGGCTTTGTTTCAACCGCTGCCCTCGCCCGCTATTTCACAACCGGTCACGTGATTGATTAAGGAGCTCCAGCATGCAATTGATTTTTGAGATTATCATTTCATTCTTTGTGGTGTTTGGCGCATTCTTTATGCTGGTCGGTTCGATCGGCATGATCCGCCTGCCAGACTTATTTATGCGTCTACACGCACCGACCAAATCCAGTACGCTGGGCCTCGGGAGCTTCCTGATCGCTGCAATGATCTTCTCAGCGACACAAGGCCGTTTTGGTTTTGCAGAGCTGCTGATTACTTTATTTGCATTTATCACTGCGCCAGTATCAGCGAATTTGATGGCTCAAGCGGCAATTCACTTACGTTTACGCTCAACCAGTGGTGATGTACCAGAAGCGTTAAATCGTCCTCTTCCTTGGCAACGCTACCGTCGTCATCCTTTGAAGAAAGATTAACACTTTTATTCAGCGCATAAAAAAGCCACCCGAAGGTGGCTTTTTTTATATCTATTTACTTTTGTTCATCTTGCTCTTGTTCAGGCAGATCTTTAACCGCTTCAGCAATCAGACCAAACATATAGTTACCATAGGCATTGGTCTTGTCGTAATGGAAACGCAATCTTGGCGTAATACGTGTCTTGATACGACGACTCAACTCATGACGCAGGAAACCAGATGCTTTATTCAAGACATCTAAGGTTTCTTTATTTGCAGCTTCACTTTGGTCATCACCAAGTTCACGGCCCATTACAGTGACATATACTTCAGCATATCCCATATCTGCACTGACTTTCACGGCTGAGATGGTCACAAGACCACCCAGACGTGGATCTTTAAGCTCCTGACGGATAAGCTCAGACAACTCACGCTGTACCGAATCCGCCATGCGCTTTAAGCGTTGGCTACCCGCCATTAAAGACTCCGTTTAATCAATTGAACATCATACACTTCGATCTTGTCTTGTGCCTTGATGTCTTTATAGCCTTTGACTGCAAGACCACATTCCATACCAGCACGAACTTCTTCAACCACTTCTTTATAGCGACGAAGAGATTCAAGCTCGCCTTGGAACACAACCACGTCATCACGTAATACGCGAATTGGCTTGTTACGGTGTAATACACCTTCAAGTACCATACAGCCTGCTGCTGCACCAAACTTACTTGAGTGGAAGACTTCACGCACTTCAGCAACACCCAAGATTGTCTCACGGTGTTCAGGTGCAAGCTTACCGCTCATTGCAGCTTTCACATCGTCAATCAATTGATAGATGATGCTGTAGTAACGAATATCGATACCATCTTGGTCAGCTTTTTGACGTGCTGTATTGTCGGCACGTACGTTGAAGCCTAACAATACTGCTTCTGAAGATTCAGCCAACGTTACGTCTGACTCGGTGATTGCACCTACGCCAGAACCGATTACACGGACTTTAACTTCATCAGTTGCAAGCTCATCAAGTGCAACATGCAATGCTTCCAAAGTACCGCGTACGTCAGTTTTGAGTACCACGTTAACTGTTGGAACATCTTTTTTGCCCATTGATGCCATGATGTTTTCAAGACGCATCGAGCTTGCGCGCTCAAGACGTTTTTGACGTTCACGGTCTGCACGAGCATCAGCAACTTCACGTGCTTTCTTCTCGTCATTGACAACAAGAACTTCATCACCCGCCATTGGCGCTTCTGGTAAACCTAAGATTTCTACAGGAATTGATGGACCTGCAGAAGTGATACGCTGACCATTTTCATCTGACATTGCACGTACACGACCATACGATGAACCTGCCAATACAAGGTCACCAATGTTCAATGTACCGTTTTGTACAAGAATCGAGGTTACTGCACCACGGCCTTTATCAACACGTGCTTCAATAACAACACCTTGTGCCGCACCTTCAGCAGAAGCTTTAAGTTCCATCAATTCAGATTGGATCAGGATCAGGTCAAGTAAACCATCGATACCTTCACCAGAATGTGCAGATACTTTAGCGATTGGAACATCACCGCCCCACTCTTCAGGTACGATACCTTTGGTGGTCAATTCGTTTAATACGCGATCTGGATCAGCTGATTCTTTATCCATTTTGTTGATTGCAACAATGATTGGCGTACCAGCAGCACGCGCATGGTCAATTGCTTCAGCTGTTTGTGGCATTACACCATCATCAGCAGCAACAACAAGTACCACGATATCAGTTGCTTTCGCACCACGTGCACGCATAGACGTAAACGCTGCGTGTCCCGGTGTATCTAAGAAAGTAATAATGCCTTTCTCAGTTTCAACATGGTAAGCACCAATGTGCTGAGTAATACCACCCGCTTCGCCCGCTGCCACTTTAGAGCGACGGATACGATCCAATAATGACGTTTTACCATGGTCAACGTGACCCATGATTGTAACGACTGGTGGACGAGTTGTTTGCTCACCACGTGCTTCTTCAGCTGCAACCAATAAGTTATCTTCTGCTTGTGTATCAGAAACTAATACTGGGTTGTGACCCAATTCTTCAACGACAAGTACAGCGGTATCTTGATCAATCGCTTGGTTCTGAGTAACAAGCTCACCCATTTTCATGAGGGTCTTGATTACTTCACGAACTTTAACAGCCATTTTCTGTGCAAGATCGGCAACAATGATTTTCTCACCAATCTCTACATCATAAACCTGTTTCTTCACAGGCTTTTCAAAACCATGCTTGTTGGCTTGGCTTGTTTTCAAGCCGCGCTTGTGATGGCTCTTGCTAAAGCTTTGTTCAGACTGAGCATCGCCACCACGACCGCCTTTCTTACCACCACGTGGGTTTGCAGTCGCGCCACCGCGTTTGATTTCACGGTCTTCCTTATTGAAAGAATCTTCATATGCCTGACCAACAAGACCAGCAGCTAAAGGTGAATCATCAATCACACGAATGGTTGCAGTTGCATCATCATTTGAATATTTTGATGCCATCTGACGCATTTGCTCAAGCGTACGTTGCTGCGCTTCTTCAGCTGCTTTACGACGTACTGCTTCTTCAGTCGCTTTCAACTGAGCAGTTTGCTCTTCACGTGCTTTTTTCTGTTCTGGTGTTTCTGTAGGGCGAACAACAGGGGCTTTAATGACCTTGTCGCTATTACGCTTTTTCACCACAACAGCTGCTTTCGCAGTAGTTTGACCTGAACTATCAGAAGTATGCGCTGCACGCATTGCTTCTAATGTTGCATTTGCTTTTTGTTCAGCGCTATGACGAGCTTTTTGATCTGCTTCATCACGTACTTTTTGTTCAGCACGTACTTTAGCATCTGCTTCTACACGCGCTTTTGCTTCAGCTGCAAGTAACTCTGGATTTGGCTTAGCAAAAACTTGTTTCTTGCGAACTTCAACATTAATGCTTTTTGCTTTACCTGAAGTACTTGTAACTTTAGCAGTACTCGTTGTTTTACGTTTCAACGCAATCTTTCCTGTGTTACCACTTTCCTGACCATGTACTTTTTTCAAGTGATTGACCAAAGTATCTTGCTGTTCAGTGGTAATAATGTCATCTGCTTTACGCTGTGGTAAGCCTGCTTCGCGAACCTGTTCCAGGAGTTTCTCTACAGGACGTTCTACACTGAGTGCTAACTCTTGAATCGACTTGTCCGTCATCTATTATCTCCTAGTTAAACCATGATTCACGTGCTTTCATGATTAACTGACCCGCTTTGTCATGACCTAAACCTTCGATATCAGAAATATCGTCAGTTGCCTGGTCTGCCAAATCATCAACAGTAACCACACCACGCGCCGCCAATGCATACGCAATCTCAGTTGTCATACCTTCCATACCGAGAAGTTCTGCACTTGGCTCTTGAATATTTTCTTGCTGTTTCAATGCATCCGTCAAAGCAGCTTCTTTCGCACGACTCTGTAGCAATTCAACCAAATCAGCTTCAAGCTCGATTTCGTCAAATGTTTCAGCTGGAACGTAAGCAATCTCTTCTAATGAAGTGAAGCCCATTTCAACCAATGCCATTGCCAAGTCTTCTTCAATATCAAGACGTGTAATAAACATGTCTAAATATTGCTGTGCTTCATTTTGCTGACGAGCACGATACTCTTCTTCTAACATCATGTCGAGTTTATAACCCGTCAATTCAGATGCTAAACGAACATTTTGCCCTTGCGAACCAATTGCACGCGCTAACTGATCATTGGTTGCAAAGATGATGTCAGCACTACGTGCATCTTCATCAAGGACAATACCTGATACATCAGCTGGCTCTAACGCACTTGCGATATATTGTGCTGGATCATCAGACCACACCACCACATCAATACGCTCACCGTTCAACTCTTGCTGTACAGCTTGGATACGTGTACCACGCATACCAATACATGCACCTACTG
This sequence comes from Acinetobacter sp. YK3, assembly GCF_001729365.1. Lineage (NCBI taxonomy): Bacteria > Pseudomonadati > Pseudomonadota > Gammaproteobacteria > Moraxellales > Moraxellaceae > Acinetobacter > Acinetobacter sp. YK3. The sequence goes on along the minus strand of NZ_LZPJ01000134.1, from coordinate 1,534 downwards.
GGTCAATACGATGGTCATTGGTTTTCACTGCAATTTTAGCACGAACACCCGGTTGACGCGCTGCTGCTTTAATTTCGATGATTTCTTCAGAAATTTCTGGAATTTCTTTCTTCATCAATGCAATCAGCATTTCAGGACGTGCACGAGACAATAATAATTGTGCACCACGACCTTCACGGTTTACATTGTACAAAATTGCATTGATACGCTGTTTAGGACGTAAAATTTCTTTGTGAATGGTTTCTTCACGCGCCAAGTAAGCTTCAGCGTTGTCACCAAGATCAATGATAAAGCCATCTTTGGTTTGCTTTTTCACTTCACCGTAAATCAACTCACCGACTTTAGATTCATACGCATCTGCAACCAGTGCACGCTCTGCTTCACGAATCTTCTGTACGATCACTTGCTTAGCGATTTGCGCAGCAATACGACCAAACTCGATTGATTCAACTTCAAGCTCACGCACATCACCGATTGACCATTTCGCAGGGTCTACATCAGAAATTGCGTCTTGGCATGCTGGCATTTCATGATCTTCATCCGCAACAACTGTCCATTGACGGAAGGTACGGTAATCACCAGTTTTACGATCAATCTCAACACGGAGTTGAGCTTCTTCAGAATGTGTGCCTTCGTAAAACTTTTTCTTCGTTGCCGCAACAAGTGCTTGCTCTAACGCTTGGAAGATCGCTTCACGACTAACACCTTTTTCATTACTAACCGTTTCTGCAACGGTAAGAATTTCGCGGCCCATAAGTCACCTACCGATTTCTTATAAAATTAAGTTAATATTAGTCTTGATAGATTAAATTTGCTTTATCAATATTATTACTATCAATTTCAAGCACATGATTACCTTCAACTTCAACCTGAATGATTTCATTTTCCAAGTCTACAGAAAGTAATTTCGCCTGAAATTTGCGACGGTTCTCGACAGCAGCAATTAATCGTAAAGCCACTTGTTGCCCGATATAGGCAGGTAATTGATTAAGTTGGAAAAATGGACGATCCCAACCCGGTGATGATACTTCTAAAGCATATTCACCCGAAATTGGATCATGGACATCAAGCATTGCACCCACTTGTTGTGTTACCAGAACACAATCCTGAACGCCAATACCACGCCCGAGTTCAACTTCACCATCTTCATTGAGGACAGGTTCAGCATTTTCATCTACGACTTTATCTATATAAATACGTAGTAAAGAACGCTTACCTTGTGGCAGGAATTCAATCCCCCACAGATCTACACCACACGCAGCTACAGCTGGCGCAATAAGATCATGCAATGCTTGTGATTTATTTGATAATTTCATGTACTCTCGTCGCTCTTATACGAGCCAATCAATCTTAACCGTATAGTGAAGCACGACTATTTGACCAATTGATGTCGAACAACTACACGATAGCTAAACAACCAATAAAAAAGGGCGTAAATCGCCCCTATGTTACACAGAAAAGCTTAGCCCACTGTGCAAAAAGGCCCACCTTATTGTGAGCCTCTTTTTAGAAACTTGGTAGCGGGAGCTGGATT